>CAKZVJ010000232.1 GCA_937923345.1 uncultured Saprospiraceae bacterium | reverse complement strand
GCCATCTGGATAAAAGAAAATCAATCCAAATTGGTTCTTGCCTCGCTAATAACTCAAGGTTACCACCCTTGGCTTTTATAAGGCCAGCCTACGGAAGAAAATCGGCACAGGCTCTCCTACTTTCTTCTATTACTTCTGAATACCCTATAATAGCATCCATTTTTAGAGTATTCTGTTTTTTTGCGCGAGCGATAGAAGTGGTATGAGCAGGTCTAGAAAGACAATGAACTCCCTGTAGAATTGGCTATGAGGATACGAATAGACAAGTCTACTGGTTTGAGTGAATGTCTTTATAGGCCTACGAATAGGAACAGATAGCGCGGTGTGCCTAGCTAGGAAGTAACGCACGCGCCCAAACAATTCAAAATAAAGGAGCTCATTCACTCTATGAAAAGAAATCTACAAAAATTGTACTTTTGACTCCTATCAAAATAAGTGTCTAGTCATCTACCTATTATAAATATATCAACCAACCATTGTATAAAGATGAGCGAAAAAATAGAATATCAATCAGTAATGAACAAGCTCTTCGGACGGATATGTAAAGATGAAAATAAGGGGCAAATTGCAGATTATATACCGGAATTATCCAAAGTAGATCCAAACCTTTTTGGGGTGTGTTTACGGACTATAGATGGACGCGTGTACGGCGTAGGAGACTGGAATGAAAAATTTTCGATACAGAGTATATCCAAAGTTTTGGCGCTTAGTATGGCTTATAAGATTTTAGGTGACGAGATGTGGTGTAGGGTGGGAGTGGAACCTTCTGGCACTCCATTCAATTCTTTGCTCCAACTAGAAGCCGACAATGGAATACCAAGAAATCCATTCATCAATGCTGGCGCAATGGTAGTCTGCGATATGCTTATCAGTAATACTGAAAATCCAGTAGAGGCGTTTTTATCTTTTGCACGAACGGTATGCGCCAACCCCAATCTGAATATCTCGGAGAAGATTGCCGAGTCCGAAAAATTGGTTGGATTTAGAAATAAAGCCTTGTGTAATTTTATCAAATCATTAGGTAATATCGAAAATGATCCTGAAGAGGTGCTAAATTTTTACTTCAAAATGTGCTCTATAGAGATGACCTGTAAAGAACTGACAGCTACTTTCATGTACCTCGTCGACGATAACTATATTGGCGAGGACGGACAACGTGTAATGACAATGAGCCAAGCGAAAAGGATAAATGCCATTATGCTTACTTGTGGCTTCTACGATGAGTCAGGGGAATTTTCTTTCAAGGTCGGCTTACCCGGTAAGAGTGGAGTAGGGGGCGGAATTGTAGCTTTACTTCCTGATAAATATTGTATTGCCGCTTGGAGTCCTAGACTGAACGAAAAAGGCAATTCCAGTAGGGGCATGAAGTTTTTAGAGGCATTTACAACAGAGACGCAAATGTCTATTTTTTAAAGTATCAAGGTCCAGATAAAATCTAACTCTATAACAAGAGCATCGTCAAGATTAGCAAAATTTTCTAACAGCCTTTCATTTCTTTCTAAGCAAGATCTCCTTTGACTCAAACAAGTTCGCCGGCTTTAAAAAATCTTTCATCAGTGACCACTCTTCTTTTGTCTGAAAGTTATTTCTATACACTTTCGTGAACTTCAAGGTAAGCTCTTGACCATTTAATGTATGGCTCAATGCGAACTTACCAGCAGCATTATCAACCATAGTATTCACATCCTCTAGGCCATCTACAGAGTACCCCTCTGGTAAATTGATGTGGATCGTATAATCGAACATGCGCGGATAATCCATATGCACATCATATTTTCTAGGTTCATCTGTTACATTCACTTGACCACCTACCAGCTTACCCAATTTGAGTATATAGTTTTGCGCCACTTTTTTCATCAAATTATCCATTTCACAATCAAAATGAACTTTCAATTCTGTTGGCTTACCATCCTTTTCGACCAAGTCTGTTCTGGCATTTGTAATTTCTTTTATGTCTTGATAGTAATGATTCTTTGCGAAGGCAGCGTGCTGATCGGCCATGTATTCTTTGCGATTTTCAATGACTTTTTTTCTTTGCATCTTCAAAGCCCCTTTTGCATCATTTGATTGAGCTAACTCCTCTGTTTCAAATTTGTCGATCTCATTCCAAATCTCTTCGTACCAATCGACCAAGGGATAGATATATCCAGGATACTGATGCCCTGTAAGTGTCACATCCGTTTTGACAGATACTGTAGTAAAATCGTCTTTATCAAAATGTACAGTGGACTGATGCGACATTGCATTGTCTTTATATTGACTGCCTGGAATCACTATACGCTCTCCAAGTTTATGCTTTCCTTTCTCTTTGTATTCTGCAGGAGAATACACCAAAAATGCCTCAGAATTCTCTAGGACATAAGGTACATGTCCATAAGGGGTAAACGGGGAGAGATAACTAAAATAGATCCCCCCATCTATCTCAGCTCTAATTAGGAAATTAAGTTCAGCCGTATTTACAATATCATCTAACCCGCCATCATTCCGCTGCATAGCTGCCAGATACCTATATTTAATCCCCAAATCTTCCATTTTTCTAATCATGGCATAGTAAAAGTAGTTGGCAGAAAAATTTCTATCTCTTTCATTAAACGCTGAAGACAAGATCTCTCGATGCTTCATCAAATGACGTAGGAAAAAATAGTAATCCTTCAACGTTTCTGATTTAGACAAGCTCTCTGCACCACGCTTCTTGAGGGACTTTTTGTAAGCCTTTTCAATATTTTTATCAAAGGAACTTATGTAAAATAAGTTTTTGGTATATCCCATCACCTCATTATCTGTGAGTGGTTTTCCCTCCACATCACCGACTGTTCTCATACCATTGACTTGAACCTTTAAAGTAGGTAAATCCTGATACGGATTATTCCACATTTCTCCTTCTGCGCTTTCTAGCATTTCTTCTTCGATGTACTGAGCCACCATATTCTTTTGAGATTTATCGGTTCTTACTTTTACCTTCTCATCGTTCGATACCATCCACGTTTTGTATCCTTTCTCTGATTGTACGACATACTTATAATGAAGTATTGGATATTCCCCTTGGATAGAAAAATGGTCAAAAATTAAGGGTGAAGAACCAAGTATAACCGCTCCATATACATCTTTAGCGTAAATAAAATACTCTAGTACATCGCCCAATTCAAGATTAGGCACAGCTAATTTTTTAGTATTGTCATCCTCATTGCGGATATAATTTTCAGATTGGATATTTTCCACTTTGCCACTTTTCTTCAGGATGCGTACTCCACTAGAAGTACGTTCTCGTTTAAAACCAAACTCTTTACTTTCGCCCGGAAATATAATCTCTGAAAAGTATTCAATAGCTGAGTTATCCAGAATCTTGACTTTTCGATGTATCAATTGCGTCACCGCCACACGACTTCCACTTTCTTTTTTCACATCATAAATATTTGAGTAATTAAGATAAATCGCCGAGCCATCTTCCCAGGTAGAAGGATAGTCTAAACTTTGCTTTTCAGCAGCTCGCCACGTTACCTCCGCTATTTGTTTTGAGCTGAACATTGATAAGTTCTTAATCGTTTTTGACTGTGCAAAAACATTGGAGAAGCATAATAGCAGGCAATAGCCTAGTATAAATCTAATCATAGCAATTTTTATTTTCACTTGTGACACTGTTCTTACCTTAAAAACTCGCAAGAGATTTCATCCTCTTTTACAAGTAGTAGTTTCTAAAGTAGACAGATTATCCCTTATTGTTTTTCTAGAATGATTGGCTGTTCGTAAAAATCCTTCATCTGCTTAACCGCCTCATTCCATGAGCTGATATTGGATTTAGATATTTTTGCTTGAGGAATTTGTATTGAAAATTGATAATCAACTACATCGTCAGTAACCGTATACTTGCCTTGTATTTCAAACTCAGGATTACTAATAGAAAGTTGATCAGGAACAGAGCTGATTTTCTGCGCTTTATTCAATTTCAGTTTTACATTTACAATGTCGTTCACCTTATGATTGAACCAGTATTCAAATTTACGATCAGATTTAAGATCATGGTTATCATAGATTTTGAATGGGTCCATATATACATATGTCTCCTTGCCGAAAGTGGAAACAAACTCTAGCAATTTGATATCCCCCTTTATAGTACTTTGCTTACTTTTTTGATCAAAATCTTTAAGCGCCACTTCCTTTACACTAACGTTTTCATTACCGTACTTTAGGTATTCTACAGCAGCCTCTTCTATTTTATTCTGTTTGGTATTAGAAATGGCATTTCTGATGCTAGACTTTGCTTCTCCCATAAAAGAGGCTTCTACCTTTCCAGCTAAAACAGTCTCCTCCATACTCAGGTCTAGCGAAAGAGTCAACTTATTATCTAGGGCATTTGCCTGAGGTACCGTTTTGAGTATAAAATTATCTCCATCCTCTATCAAGGCTTCCTGCCCTTGAATTCTTTCCGCATAGTTATTGATATTGATAAATTTTTCTGTGCCGTCGAGAAAGATAAAATCATCCCCTTGTTTCACCGCACAGATCATATGATTGTCTACGAGCAGAGAAGGGATTTCATAATTGTACACCACGCTCTTTGTTCCTATCCAACATAATCTGGCATCATAACCAGCGATGAGTAGCATTTCCTTGAGCAAGTTAGCCATCCCTTTGCAATCACCGAAACGCTTGTTATACACGTTCTGACAGGACTCTGGTTTAAAGCCTGCAATACCGTCTTCAAAGGCAATGTATCGAATATTATCTTGTACCCAATAGAAAAGATTCTCCATCTTTTCTATGTCAGAGGAAGCACCTTCTGTAAGCTTAGCTACCGTCGCTTTCAGATCTTGATTATCATTCCCTATCTTATCTACTAAAGATTTATACCAACCATATTGATCTTTAGTGTCTCTAAACAATGCGATTTTCTTCCCATTTTTTTCATAGGACTTAGGGAGTACCAATACATGGGGATAAATATATGAATGGCCTGGAAGACCTGGGCTGTTATCATACGCATCTACATTATTAGCCGTGTAGGTATGGATATACCCCTTTTTGGATTTGATTTTTGTGTATTTCACCTCATGATCTTCAAGATAAAAGGGGAGGAGATCAATTTCCATATTGTCTGGTATCTCAATCGATATTACACGCTTTAAGCTAGGCTTTGACCTAGTGATATAAAAATTTGTGAGATAGCGCATATCATTATACTGCTTGGTGGCGGTGGCGGTGTGCATGTCTCCATATTTACCAAACCGCAGCTCACTATAAGTGACTCTGGTATCAGAATGAAATATTTCATTGCTTGTATAATATTCATCCTGTTTAGAAAATCCAGAATTAAAACTTTTGACTTCTGAGTATTCATCATAAAAAATAGCAAAGCTTGCGCGTGTATTATTATCCAATGAAACGTACTTGTCAGTATGTTCGACTACAGCGACTAATTTATCTTTCTTTATTGTCTTGAAAGTAACCCTTACTTCTGAAGATGCTAAAGCAATGTCTGCCTTTGGAAATGCAAGTTCTGCATCACGTGCTATCTCTAAGTTAGTTTGAGCACCTAGAGTATAAATGATGAAGCACAAAAAAGCAGAGATGGGTAGCCTAGTTTGTTTCATTGATGTTTGCGATTTTAAGGGAGGAGTAACAGAATGGTTGTACAAGATACCAAAAATAGCTTTTCAACACAAAGGTAGGAATAGCATATATATCGTAGCCTTATTATCAATATAATAGCAATAAGCCAGGAGGTTTATCCGCTTTAAAACAGCAGATATTGATGACGACTTATTGGTCATTCAGGAGTTCGGGTAGTAACTTTTTTAATGTGTCTCTATGGACCTCATGCACTCCATCAAATTTATAATGACCTATACGCAGTCCTTGGGATATCTCCAGATCCTTTTGAAACCGGATGCGCTTTGGCGTCAGGTATTGATCAGATAATCCATATACTAAAAAAATACGAATAGCAGCCAGGTAGCTTTTATCCTCTTTATAAGACAAATCTTCAGGCGTCATTCCCGCCCACATGATCAAGCTCGATAACGCTGGCTTTTTCTCCATCATCCACCTCCAAACAGTGGCCACTCCTTGGGAAAATCCAAAACCCACTACTTTTACATCTGGGCTACAAAGTGGCTTATAGTGACTATACAATTGATCTATATAATCGGTGTAATCGGCAATCTCTTGTAGCCGATTTTCTTTAGTCATCCAAGAGGCACCAACTTGCCCCTTCTCCTCATTCCAATAAAATCTGGAGAGTCCTTCAGGAGCAATAAACAAATGCGCTTCAGAATAAATCGTAGAAAATTTATGAATAATATGCTTGGCTAATTGCCCATACCCATGGCATACGATCCAAAGGTATTTTACTTTTTTCGAAGCCTCGCCCAAAGTAGAGTAGTGGGCTGTTTTTTCTATTGGGGTAGTATGATGTTGTGGTATCATGGCGCAGGTGTGGTTTCACGCAAGGTAATAGTTTTACCCTAAGAACTATGGGTTGTTCTGGCTTTCAATTTTATCTTTTACCTTATCCAACTTCTTGTTATTTGCTCTTGCCTCCTTGTAGAGCTTGGAATTACGATTCACATTTTTTGAAGCCCGCTTATGTGTATTGCCGAACAAATCTTTTTTCTTTTCTTTAGTCAATACGGGTTCTGGTGTTGGGTAATTACCATTACCGTAGGAGTGGTTAAACATCTTAGACACATGTCTCCATTTCCCCTCCTCAAATGCATATCCTTCATACGAGCCGTCTGGAACCATGAAATCTCCGTAAGGTGTCTTTTTAAATATCAGATGATCATACAATATATGCTCGTGAATCTCCTCATAATTACTAGATACCTTGGCGCCAACGAAATATTCCATCAATACTCTATTGGCAACAGGAGGATGCCCTTTACTTTCTGGCGAGGCTTGAAACACATCCGCACCAAAAACAGGTTCGTTCTTTTCATTCCAGGACAGCACATCTATAATCTTACGATCTTCAAACAGGCTATACCCATCGTAACCAAACAATAGATATTGCATCTTGCCATCAGATCCCGTATAGGAATGCATGTTGTAATATAAAGCACCATACCAATGATCTTTATCTCCAATTTCAAATTGAGGGGTTAAATATTCACTCGACTTATCCGCAAGTGGTATTATACGGCCATCACGATGTACTATGTATCCATAATAGACGTACGAATCGTCAGCTTCAAAAAACTGCCATGTAAATACTCTAAATGACTTATCAGGTGCTGTTAGTTGAGGGACATTGAATAGACAATCAAAAGTGTAATCGTATGCACCATCCATTTTCATTGCTCTTTCAAACAGAGCTTGAAATTTGGCATTAGCTACCTGCCGATTTAAGAGGTTAGGATCTTCTAAGATTACCTGCCCAAGATCACTCAAAGTGTCTTCAACAGCAAGCAAGGTCAAGTTAAAACTATTCTTATCTAATTGACTATCAGACTCTTGTCCAAATAGTTGGGTGCTAATAAAAAAACATAATATCAAAAATGTATAATAACGCATAATCACATAACGAAGATACCTATTTATATGTTATCTATAGATAGATTTTCAGGCTTGGCTCTTCTGTATTAGGATAGGAGAGCCTAGCACCACATTTAGAAATAAAAAGGCGAGTATTAAATTCCTAATACTCGCCTTTTCATATGTAGCGCACTGATTTGTTCGTTGTATTTTATTCCCCTTCAGGAGTCTCCATGTCCACTTGCTGGGTATTTTCAGGTTCCGGACTAGACGCCTCAGTAGTTTTAGCTTTCGACTGCAAAGTTTTCTGCTCCTTAGCTCTTTTCTTTTCGATTTTTTTAATGGCTCTAATTTTCTTGACCTCCTTTGCAAAAGAAGCAAACTCACTCAAGCAAGAATCGGAATCCAAATTGGCCACAACAGCTAGCTGCACGTCATCACCATCACCATATGTACCAGTCTGCATCTCGCCATTAAATTTCTCCCAGAAGTAATCCGCAGCTCCATAAATGGCTCCAGTATGACAGATAAATATCTCTCCTTCCTTTTCTGCAAATACACCAACTTGCTCTCTATCACTACCATCTTTACCAAAGGCGACCGTTAAGTCGATGATACAAGCCTTGCCCGCTTTAGGCTCACCAATACCAAATCCATTCCAGTGCTTGTCTGATTTGTGCGGGTTTTCCATATACGCCCCCCACATATTGAATCTACTTATAAAGTTCACCTCGTACGGAACCTTTGCCGTTGGTAGCTTCCACGAAAGTATCGGCTTCGGCTTCTTATCTGCTTGAAAGAAAAATTTACTCTTCAGTCTTAGTTGACATTTCTTTATAAGCTCCGCGTCTTCAATTATTTTCATTGCTATTTGCTTTTAAGTACTGCTCTGAGAGCTCAATGTAAGAGGTTTTTACCTTTTAATGAATTATAACTCGGCCTAACTTTGATTAATTCCAAGATTTATCGGTCTTTTTGTCCATTTTATGCTCTAATCGAAAAATCAACTACATTATTTATGTTCAGTGACAGATAGACACTTCCAAAGCAAGTATTTAACTTGCTTAGAATACACAATTTAGATTTATCTTTACCCTCGCAAATAGCTCGTATGAAAAATAAATGCGTTGAACAATTAGTTCAACTTCTAGGCAAGGAAAAGGTATTGATAGGGGAGTCATTAAGCAATCGGTATACCCATATTTGGCGCATGGATATTCCGCTCCAAGCAGTAGCCCTCATACTGCCAAGCAGCACCAAAGAAGTTTCAGAAGCGCTCAAAATTTGCTACCTCAACGATCAAAAAATTAGCATTCATGGCGGACTTACTAATCTTGTAGGCTCTACAGAAACACAAGCACAAGAACTTGTGATCTCACTTGAAAAAATGAACAAGATAATTGAAGTGGATACGGCCAGTAGAACAATTACAGTAGAAGCTGGCACAATCTTGCAACATGTACATGAGGCTGCATCTACGGAGGGCCTTCTTTTCCCACTGAGTTATGGAGCAAAAGGTAGTGCACAAATTGGAGGCATGATTGCCAGTAACGCAGGCGGATTACGTGTGCTTCGTTTCGGCATGACGCGACAGTTGGTTTTAGGACTAGAAGCAGTCTTAGCAGATGGGACGATTATATCTTCCATGAAAAAGATTATCAAAGACAATTCGGCCTATGATTTAAAACAATTATTTATTGGCTCTGAAGGCACACTCGGCATCATCACCAAAGCGGTATTAAAGCTAGTGGAAGCGCCAAAGAGCCGTTGCAGCGCCTTTGTTGCTTTTAATGATTATGCCAAAGTGGTTTTCTTTTTAAAATATATGGACCAAGGCCTTGCCGGGTTGCTTAGCGGCTATGAATTGATTTGGCAGAATACTTATGCCTGCATGACGAGCCCTAGCCATGTCAAACAACCACTGCCATTAGCGTACAAGTATTATGTGCTCCTAGAAAGTTTAGGGAGCGATCAAGCGCAAGATCAAAACAAACTAGAATCCCTTCTAGCATCAGCGCTAGAGGAGGACCTCATTTTAGATGCCGTCCCTGCACAGACACAGTCTGACTTGCATTGGTTTTGGTCAATCAGAGAAGACGTACATGTGATCAAGTCAGCTTGTGATATTGATCAACATTTTGATATCAGTCTACCTATCAAAAATATTGGAGACTACGTTGACCAAGTCATTCCGAAATTAAAATCGATAGTTGGCGTGAATCAGATTTATACCTTTGGTCATGTAGCCGATGGAAATATTCACTTTATCGTAGACAAACATAACAACTCTGATGAAGTCCGAAAGGCAATCAACCATACCGTTTACGAACCCTTACAGGCACTAGGCGGCTCAGTCTCCGCGGAGCATGGTATAGGGGTAGACAAGCGAGACTACTTGGCGCTATGCAGGACGTCAGAAGAGATTGCTTTAATGCGCCTTTTAAAACAATCTTTGGACTCAAAAAATATACTCAATCCTAGAAATATTTTCCTAGAGCCTTAAATCAACATTTACCATTCTTTACCACTACGGCATTTAAAAATTTTGAAGAGGGGAGAGACCTTATTTAATTTTTGTTAGTGTGCTTGTTTTTATTCGGGCGTCTCCTTGTACTTAGCCGAAAAAGCTAAGCACAAGGCCGGGCTATTCCGTGGTACGCTTGCGCTCCCGTCCCGTCTTTCGTTTCACTACAGCCGTGACCGAATCTCCTCCGTCGATTCGCACTCTCTATCCCTGACGCAA
>CAKZVJ010000231.1 GCA_937923345.1 uncultured Saprospiraceae bacterium | reverse complement strand
GATTATCATGTGGAGCTGTTCGGCTACAAAAAGTCTAATGTGCAGTTTGTGAAAGGAAATATGGAAAAGCTAGAGGAGCTCCATTTGGAGCCGGCTAGTTTTGATCTGATTATTTCTAACTGCGTGATCAACTTGGCTACTGATAAGGAGAAGGTGCTTGGTGACGCTTATGCGCTCTTGAAACCGGGTGGCGAAATGTACTTTAGTGATGTCTATAGTGATCGACGCATCAGCAAGGAACTGCAGGCGGATCCTGTGCTCTGGGGAGAGTGCCTGAGTGGTGCTTTGTACTGGAATGATTTTTTGCGCATCGCTAGACAAGTGGGATTCACTGATCCGAGAAGTGTGAAAAATAATGCCATCACGATTGAGAATGATGAGGTGCAAGAGAAGTGTGGTGACATCCAGTTTTTTTCTGTGACGTATAGGTTATTCAAGATAGATGGGTTGGAAGATGAGTGTGAGGACTATGGTCAAGCGGTGGCCTATAAAGGTGGGATTGCGAATCATGCGACGAGTTTTGATTTGGATGGGCATCATCATTTTGAGAAAGGTAAAATCGAAAGCGTGTGTGGCAATACGTATAAGATGCTGCACGATACGCGCTACAAAGATCACTTTGATTTTTATGGCACTTGGGATACGCACTATGGTGTGTTTGAGGGCTGCGGCGGCGCGATGCCATTTGATGCAGAAGACGGTGGCGAGGCAGGATGTTGTTGAGTAAGCTTTTGTGCCTCTCATGATATAAGTCAAGAGTCGCTCAGGGTATACTGCGTGACGCTTGTCGTGTTGGGCTATTGCAGTATGAGTAGGAGGTTTAATGAACTGCGGTATTTCTTTTTATGGCAATTAAAAATTAATTAGCAAGAGTTTATATATTGTATTTCGATAATTGGAATATAGTTTGCACATGTTTTTAATAGTTGTCCCAAATTATACCGTATGAATCGAGTGCTCAATGTTTTACTATTACTGCTATTGGCCCATGCCTCCTTTGGGCAAGTATATGACGATTTTATAGGCGCAGGGCAGCAAACAGGCGTAAAAGTATCCAGCTCTCCAAGTGTACATCCAGATTCTAGTGCACATAGCATATCGGGCACGACCTTGATTCCCGATTTGGCAGGCGCCTCTAGATTTTTATCCCAAGCAAGTTTAGGAACCAACTTCGAAGAAATAGAACGCGTAACAAGCATCGGAATCGACGCTTGGCTAGACGAGCAATTTTCTATGCAAAAGAGTTCCTTTGTAGAACGCTATGATTCCATCTTCGCTCTCGCCTATGATGAGCTACAGAATGATATACAACATGATGATTATTCAAGCTTTGTTTTTTACGATTTCATTTTTAACGATACGGACTACTTGAGGCAAAAAGTCGCTTTTGCGCTTTCTCAAATATTTGTAATTAGCAAATCGGGAGATCTAGAAAGACAATCTAGTCGGGTGATGGCCTTCCATGATATACTATACCAAAACGCTTTTGGAAATTATAGAGACTTATTAGGAGAGGTGACCTATAGTTTATCGATGTCCATCTACCTGAGCTACCTCGACAACCGCAGGGCAGACATCATAAACAATACCTTTCCAGATGAAAACTATGCTAGAGAAGTAATGCAGCTTTTCTCAATAGGGCTCAATAAGCTCAACCTAGATGGCACTCCGAAACTAGATTCTGATGGCCATACGATTCCGACTTATACCATAGATAATATCGAAGAACTTGCAAAAGTATTTACGGGTTTGAGGGTGACGGATGATGAAAGTGCGCCACTCATCATGGATGAATCCCTACATGCAATAGGGAGTAAAAATATATTTGATGATGTAATTATCCCAGAGGGACAATCTGGTATCCAAGATATAGAGCAAGCACTCGATGCGCTCTATAATCATCCTAATGTGGGTCCCTTCATAGGACTGAGATTGATACAACAATTGGTAAAATCAAATCCGACACCGGCCTACATCAGAAGGGTAGCTACAATCTTCAACAATAATGGCCAAGGCGTAAGAGGAGACTTGAAAGCAGTGGTGAAAGCCGTATTGTTGGATCCAGAGGCAAGAAACTGCGATTGGATTACACAGCCCGAAAATGGAAAGCTCATCCAACCCATAGAACGATTTACCACATTGTATAAAGCATTTGACATAGACAGTCCTACAGGAAGGTTATGGCTAGATGATGAAAACGGAAACGTACTCAATCAATCCTTTCAAAACGCACCTTCTGTATTTAATTTCTTTACTCCTTTTTATGCAGAAGACAATATCATAGCACCTAAAAATTTGGTGAGTCCAGAATTTGAAATCCTAAATGCGATCACCTCTATTGAGTATCTCAATACCTTAGAGGATGCACTCAAGAAGGTACCCTTCAACAATAGAACGAGACCCAATGATAACTCAACACGAATGACTGTTGATAGTGAGAATGAACCATTTTTAGACTTCACAGATGAGATTGCTTTATATCAAACCGAAGGCATAGAAGTCTTGCTCGATCGACTGGATATACTCCTCTGCAGAGGACAACTCAGCCAAAGAGTAAAAAATATCATAGCAGAGACCATAAGGCAAAACATAGAGAACGTAAATAATTACGATGAAAATGATATGATGCACGATGTCTTGTACTACATCTTTTTGTCACCAGACTATATGATTCAAAAGTAAAACCGAAGAAAGAAATGTCAAGTAATCTAAATAGAAGAGCATTTTTGACCAAGCTAGGCTTAGGTTGTGCAGAAGTAGGAGCGATATCCTTACTGTCTGGTATAGGTAGCATGGGCATGCTACAGGCGGCAGTCTCCGCAAATAAGTCTTGGGTAAATACAAAACCTATGGGGCAGGACTACAAAGCCTTGGTTTGTATTATGCTTGCGGGGGGCAATGATAGCTTCAATATGTTGGTGCCTAAAGATAATGACTCGTACAATGAGTACGCAGCAGTACGACCCAGTTTAGCTATTCCCCAATCGGACCTATTGGAATTGAATCCCAATAATGTTTCCGGTGGTAGAGCGTTTGGTCTACACCCCAATATGCCCAAAATCAAGAATCTATTTGAATCTGAAAAACTCTCTTTTATAGCCAATATTGGGGCCTTACAAAGACCGACGACGCTGACAGATTATAACAGCAGGACAAGCTTGCCGCTTGGTCTTTTTTCGCATTCTGACCAACAAAACCATTGGCAGACTTCTGTACCTGGTGATAAAGATGCCGTAGGCTGGGGAGGGCGACTAGCTGATTTGTTGAGCAGCAATAATGAAAATCAAGATGTCTCGATGAGCATCTCATTTGATGGTTTGAATCTATTTCAGAGAGGCAATACTATTCTTCCGTATACGGCCACTCGAAATTTGAATGGATCAGTACTGCTCAACGGAGCGACCAATAGCGGGTTTTATGAAAGCCTTAAAAGAGAAACAATTGACAATATAATGGAGCACAATCACGCGAATGTGCTTGAGCAAGCCTACGCGAATGTGGTCTCCGGCGGTAAAGATGTATCTGTTGGATTTGATTCGGCAGTAGCCAATGGTGTAAGCCTAGCTACTGAATTTGATGAAGAAGATAGATTTCAAGAACGACTGAAAATGACGGCTAGAATCATGGCTGCCAGGAGCAGCTTGTCTGTGTCTAATCAGACTTTCTTTATTTCACTGAGTGGTTTTGATACACATGATAATCATTTGGATAGACATAGTACTTTGATGCAGCGACTAGACGATGGCTTGCATAACTTCCGATTAGCACTAGAAGAGCTGGGGCTAGAAGATTGTGTCACCACTTTTACGATGTCTGATTTTGGTAGAAAACTAGCCTCCAATGGAGATGGCTCAGATCATGGATGGGGAGGGCACTCTCTAGTGATGGGCCCTGCCGTGCCCGGAAAAAGAATCCTTGGCCAATACCCAGAACTGTTTTTAGGGAATCCGCTCGACACGGGTTCTGGAAGATTCATACCTACGACCTCAACGGATGAGTTGTACGCACAGCTGGCGCTGTGGTTTGGCGCCTCGGATGCGGACCTCTCTTACATATTACCTAACCTTTCAAACTTCTGGGTACCTGGTCAAGGGACTACACCACTTGGTGTTTGATATACTAATATTTATGAGAGACTTATTCTATAAAATATTTTTTACACTGGTGCTTAGTCTGTTTGGCTTGCACGCAAACAGCCAATGCGTAGACGAAAGCAATTATTGGATAGAAAGTTGGACCTCCTGCGATGTGTCTGCCAATCCCAATGCGAGCAGAGGCAACAGCATATGGCTATTATTCGAATTCGATTCTCCAGAATCGATAGCCACTACCCAAATCTGGAATGCCAACAGAACGGGAGAAAGCGCCAGAGGGGCAAAGACCGTTTTTATAGATGTATCTACGGATGGTCTCACGTGGACACCCGTAGGCACCGAAGCCTTTACTTGGCCACAGGCCGAAGAGTTAGAGACCTATGAAGGTTTTGCAGGGCCAGATCTCAGCGCGTATGGATTCGTAGAAAAAATACTATTCACCTTTGTAGACAACCATGAAGCAACGTCCTGCATCAGTATAGGAGAGCTCCGATTTGACATCAATCAAGCCGCTTGCTACGGGGTCATAGATGAATGCGGTATTTGCGATGGCCCAGGCACGCAGACCTATTACGAAGATGCAGATAATGACGGACTAGGAAATCCTAAAGTCATGATGCAAGCTTGCGATACGCCCGTAGGATATGTCGCCAATGATAAAGACAACTGCGATAATGGATTATTAGGCTGGGTAGATGTAGCCCCTATTTTTGCGGACAATAATTGCAACGGTTGTCACAGTGGCCCACAAGCAGCGGGCAATTTAAACTTGACCAGCTATGCAGGCATCAGCATTGGAGGAGATTTATGCGGAGAAAACCTATTGACCGGAACCGTCATGGTAGATGCCATTATGATTCCAGATTATGAAGGCTGCAGCTCACCACTTTCATTTCCCTCCATGAACGATAGAGCTGGAGGAACGATGGATACCGCCGAATTGCAGATCATCCAACAATGGATAGACGATGGTGCCCTAGAAGATTGCAACTGCCTTGATGGTGCAGCAGACAGTGATGAAGATGGCATCTGTGATCAATCGGATATCTGTCCAGATTTTGATGATAGCCTCATCGGTATGCCCTGTGATGATGGAGATCCCTGCACAGACCAGGATGCCATTCGCGCCAATTGTGAATGCCTAGGAGTGCCTGGAGCAGATTCTGATTTTGATGGCGTCTGTGATGCCGTAGACTTAGCACCCCATGATCCCTGCACGTCAGATGGTGTCATCGGATGGCCAGAACCTCGCGACTGGGTGGCGATTCTATCCAATGATTGCGACCAAGACCAGGTCACGGTCGCCCAAGGAGACCTCAACGATTATGACGAGTGCATCACTCATCAAGGGGCTTCCCTCAGACCAGCCTGTGCTTGCCCGGACAATGCCATCATCGGTGGTGGAAAGGTAGTTGCCTCAGAGGGCATCAATAGCGTTATAGAAGCGGGAGGGGTTCCAGATGGAGACTTCGCTAGCAATATATCCATCAATGATTTTATGGAAATGGAATTTCCTTATATGGAGATAGGCACAGAAATCTGCTTTACCGTTGGCTTCAATTCCGCGGATGGCATTCAGTTTGAAGTCAATAAACTAGGCATATATAAGTTCGTTAATCCAGATCCTACTTTGGTTGCTTTCGAGCCACAGCAGATATGTTTCCCCACCTTCATAGAGGGAGCGCAAAACATCAGGATATCGAGATACATAAGCGGATCAGCTAGAATAGACGGTGCCACCTACAGCTTTTGCCCATGCACTGAGAGTGATCCCAATAAGGCCCTCATCTCCTGCGCTTGCCCCGACGACTTCACAGAGGAAGTCGGTACCTATGCTACATCCAATGGGATCAACGATGCCGAGTTAGCAGGCGGCGCACCCGATGGCCAGTTCACGGGAAATATTTCAGGGGCAGATTCCTTGATCCTGAACTTCCCCAGTTTGCCAGAAAATTATCAGATCTGTTTAGATATTTTGTTCTCTGAGATTGACGGCACCGTAGGACTCACTGTCAATGGAGCACCACAAGAGATAGTCAATCCTGCAGGATTTGGCGAAGAGGAACAAGTGCAACAGATATGTTTCTTCACCAATACGAGTGAGAGCCATACCCTTGTCATCAAGGATGCCGGTCCTGGCTTTTTCAAGTTGGACGGTTCTACCTGCGGCTTCTGCAATCCCTGCACGGAGGATGTAGATCAAGACGGCATCTGTGATGCGGTCGATGATTGCTTGAGCGGAGACAACGCTATGGACCAAGACGCAGACGGCATAGCAGATGCCTGTGATGATTGCAACGGCAATTTGATCGGACAAGCTTGCGACGACGGCAACGATTGCACCGTGGATGATATCTACGACGCCGATTGCAACTGCCTAGGTGTCGACACCGCCCAAGAAGAGATTCCCTACGACGGCATAGACAACGATTGCGATCCGACGACCCTAGACGATGATTTGGACCAAGACGGTTTTGTTCTTGCCGAGGACTGCGACGATACAAATCCTATGATCAATCCGGACGCAGTAGAGATTCCTGCCAACGGCATCGACGAAGACTGTGATGGCGAAGACCTACTCACGGCGGTACACGATTTGGCGGATGCCACCGTGATCATCTACCCCAATCCAGCGGCGGTACATATCAATATTCTAGTCGACGGCTTGCCCAACTATACGACGAGCCTATATACCTTGGACGGCAAGCTTATCCAATCCACTACCAATCAGCCTCAACTGAGTGTAGCGCATATCTCGCAAGGCATCTACTTCCTAGAAGTGCAGGATCTACGCACGGGTCAAAAAGTTGTAGAGAAGATAGTCGTGGCGAGATAGGAGCTACTTTTTTATGAGCTGGCTAGCTGCGATTTTCTTTATGATGATTTGAGGTATTTAAAAGGAGTGCTTACTTAATGTTTGGGGCTATGCCGTACTAACGTCGGCACCGAGCTCTCCGCTAAATACCTCCTTTCGCTGCGCTACAGTCTGTATGCCGCTTCTATCTCTTATCCTGCTCGCTCCGCTGCGCCGAGCTTTGGGCGCGAAGCGCCGTCGCGAACAAATTAAATAATATTGCAATGTCTGTTGTTTTTTAAATATTTTTTTTATCTTAATAAAAAGTTGAAAAGTAATAGAGAATCTTACCTTTTCAATGCATTATAGCATCTGTTTGTAAACAGTATTTTTTCACCAAATAAATAAAAAACTATGGATTTTCTAACGTGGCTTTGGGATTTTATAGTAGGCGAAGACGGAGAGCTTTAATTTTTTCGTCATTATTAGTCTATTTTACGCTGTCAGAATAATTGACCTTCATTTAATTTCAATAACTTGATTTTAGCAATCCATAAATTATAGCATTAGCTGAATTGTGAAATTTGTTTTTAGAGCTTTTATTTTTGATAGTTAAAAAAAGTAAAAAAGGGTAAGATTGAATTTCTTGCCCTTTTTTAATTGTTATATATGGACGAGATAAGCAGCTATGTAGAGTATACGTTGGAATAAAAAATATCTTGAGTGGCATTATCTTCAAGTTTCAAAACAACACTGAGGATAGTTATGTAATATTGCTAGCCCTTTCGTAGTATTTTTTAATCTAGTAGTTCACATATTGTTTATTTTTAATCAATGCGCCAGCCCATCTCTCACCGTAAAGGAATTCCATTCTACTACCCCAAGTCAGCGCTCGAATTTCAACAAGACATGTATGAGCGATATGATGAAATCGTCACTAGGCAGTCCTTGTTGCATAATGCAGATCTCTTATGGGGTGGCTATCCGTTTCAGCCGGTCTTTGACTTTGCAGAGAGACACTATCCCCAAGGGGATAACATAAATATCTTAGAAATTGGATGTGGGGTAGGAAGGTGGATAGCGGGCTTGGCAAAGCGCTACCCAGACTCTACTTGTTGGGGAATCGACTACAGTTATCAAATGCTAAAACGAGCCAATGAATTTTGGATAGCCGGTAAAGAGGTGGTGCTTGATGGGAGTGATAGAGGCTTGGGGCAAAGTTCAATACAAAGAGAACAAATTGAAAATTTGAAATTGGGGTTAGCAAAAGCGGAGGATTTGCCTTTCGATGATAATACTCAAAATCTGGTAGTGAATAGTTTTTTGCTGGACCGGTTAGAAGAACCTAGAAAGGGCTTAGAAGAAATGTATCGGGTATTGCAAGTGGGTGCTAGATTGATAGTTGTCACGCCATTAAATTTTAAGCGGGCCCAACATTGGGAATTGCTTTATCCCTCCCATAAAATTTCTGAACTTTTAAAGGAAATCGGTTTTACGATTGTCGATTGGCAAGAAGATATACATGTGAATGAGCCCTTGGATAGACATGGAAATTATTTGTCTTGGAAGTGTTTGGGATTTGTGGTGGAGAAGATTTAGGCAGGTTAATTTATTACTGTTTATCTTTTATGAGGCAGTACTAAGCAGCAGGGCATAAATTTATCGTCTAAGAACTATTCCTTGCTGCATTCTGTTTAATACACAAGAACATGAATGTGATAAGAAATAATATTATCACATATTAATTTCAAGTAAATCAACAAATATGTCAAACGAAACAGTTTTTATAGCGGTCTCTCAGATCAAGGTGAATACGGCAGTTCATTTGTTGCAAGAGGCAGGAATCAATGCACATGTCATCAATAAAATGGACACAGCGCACGCAAACTTGTTCGGTGTTATTGAAATAATCGTCCCAAAAGAATTCGAAGATAAAGCAAGAGA
>CAKZVJ010000230.1 GCA_937923345.1 uncultured Saprospiraceae bacterium | reverse complement strand
ACGGTCTCTTTACAGTTGAGTGCTGACAAAATCGTTTGTAATGAAACGTATGGTAAGAGAGTGATTTATTTTGAAGATGTCTTGTCTTTTAGTTTTAATCAAAATAGTGAACGATTCCTCTTTTCATTGAGAGAAAACTCCAGAACGATTGCGAGCAGGTCCATTTTGGATAGAACTTTTTTGCATAAAAGTGGGCACGATTCTTTAAAGATAAGAGGCTATGAGGATAAAGAAAATTTGAAGCGAATGATTTATGAGCACACCAAGTCTAAAGATATAGAATTCACCCAATAAATATTTTTCTTTTGTGAACAAAAAATTGTGCAATCGAACAAGGAAATTTAGAGAGTAATGTCTATCTTGGGCTAGGCATCTACCTAATCGAATAAAAACTAAATGAGATCTGCATCAGACCACTGCCAATACGCTATCCAGCGTAAATTGTAAAAGAACTTACCTAGTTATTTTTAGATTGATACTGCATTACGCAATACATGTCTGTGTGTTTTCTTGCTCATAAGAGTTGGAGGGTGAATGAAGTCATTAAAATTATGAGTGAGTACTCAGAAAAATTCAAATCCTTTCCAAGCAGTAAACTTCTTCGCATTATAGAAGAAGCGGATAGCTATCAAGTGGAGGCTGTAGAAGCTGCAAAAATTGAATTGGTAACTCGAAATTTAAGCGAAGATGAAATTCAATCTCTTGAAGAAGAAGTAAGTAGGACTAAGGCGGAGGAAAAGGTCAAAGAACAAAGATTTGAAAGCGTAAAAGTAAAGCAATTGGCTTGGGAGATAATTTAATAGACTCCCTGATACCAGAGCAAGAGGTGCCAGCTATTGGAGATAGAAAAGTGAATTGGTTGGTACTTATACTCGCAATCATTACTATCAATCAGCTAATAGATATCTCGAAAAATAAGCTATACGGTTCATACGCAATAAGTGAGGATTGGGGAGCTGATCAAATCTTATTTTTTATAAAGCTTTTCTTTCTGCCAATAAGTTTATATTTTTTTTGGAAACGTGATAAAATAGGTTGGATACTGATAGCTATTTTTTTGTTGTTCAGTATTGGGCAATGCATAAATTTTATGTTGTATATCTATGGCATTTACGCAGACATGTCAGTGTCAGGTATATACGGGGAAGAAGTAATTAGTGGCTCTGCTACCTTCATGTATCAAAGTAAGTTGCTGATAGAGTTTATTGGTATAGGGGTGTATTTTGTTTCTCTCTATCTACTTAGCCGTAAAGAGGTAGGTGTCCTTTATGATTTGAGTCAAGAAGCTATCCTAATTATCATAGGCGTATTGTCTTTGCTTTTCTTTATGTATTATTGGAGCTTTTAGGTTTTGGGCTAGCGGATGCTATTGGCTCAATTTGTTGTATAATTGGCTCACTTTTTATGTCTGTTTTTTATTGTGCCGTGTTGAAGCTTTGAATCCAAATTGTTTCTCATTTATAGCGCTAGACTTGTATCTAACTCCTATTTTAAAAATCATATACCTATGAAAATTCTTTTATACACGCTTGGTATATTTTTTATTTTGTTTAGTTATTGGTATATCCCAGATACCCCATTACTTCTTTACATCTGTTATTTGAGTTTGGGTAGTTTTCTTGTTACTGGCATATTCAAAGAGGTCAGGAGTAAGGACTAAGTGTATTGTGTAGATATTATGCCTCTGCTTTTAGCGCAGTAAATCTGGGAGAATCTACAAAGAGTGAAAAGGATGTGCATTAAGCTAAGATAAGTGACTAAACCCCATGCTATTTGCTTTGTAGCTCAAATATAGCTATTTTGTAGCTCACAAATAGCTTATATAGCCCCCTTGTTGATTATAAAGTGAGCTTCAATATGAATAATACTACGATAGCCATCCTAAATTATTTATCAAATCACCCAATGTCTTCTTCAAAAAGCATACATGAAGGTGTAGATATCGTAGTAGGTTACGCTACTATTAAACGTGGACTTACTGGATTACTTCGTACAAACTATATTCAGAAAAAGGGAAATGGGAAAAGCACAAAGTACCTAATCAGCCCAAGCTATACTGTGATTCGGCATATTGATTTGGAAGAATATTTCAAACTGGAAATTGATGAACGTGAAATTAAGCAAAGTTTTAATCTAGATCTGATTCCTCATGTATTGAAAGACGTGCAGTTGTTTTCTGAGGAAGAGTTGTCTCACTTGGCCTCTCTACAACAAATATTTGAAAAGAATATTCAATCGCTAAATAAAAGGGAGTACCATAACGAGATGGAAAGATTAGCTATAGATCTAAGCTGGAAGTCTTCTCAGATAGAAGGCAATACCTACTCTTTATTGGAAACGGAAAGATTGTTGAAGGAAAAACTCACTGCTGATGGTAAAAATAGAGATGAGGCGACGATGCTGCTTAATCATAAAGAAGCTATTGACTTTATAGTTACTCATCCTGATTACCTGAGTCCAGTAACCGTAAGTAAGATTGAAGATATACACAGTATGCTTACTCAGGGTCTAGATATAAATAGAAATATTAGAAATAGGCGAGTAGGTATATCGGGGACAAATTATCAGCCTCTAGACAATGAATATCAGATTCGAGAAGCGATACAAGAAATGTGCAATTTAGTTAATTCCAAAACGAATGTATTCGAGAAAACCTTATTGCTTTTAGTATTGCTTTCCTTTATCCAAGCGTTTAGTGATGGTAATAAACGTACCGCAAGAATTGTTAGTAATGCTTGCTTGATGAATCATAAATATTGTCCTATCTCATTTAGGACCGTGGACTCTATTGATTACAAAAAAGCGATGCTTATATTTTATGAACAAAATAATATTTCTGCATTTAAGCATATTTTTATCAACCAATTTGAATTTGCTGTGAAAACATATTTTTAAGCAAATGTATGATGAAATTTAGCGCCAAGCTTTTTGAAGCTGAAAGGGTTGCTTTAGGTGTTAGGAGATATATTATTTCTGTGATATTTAAGGTTGAAGAATGAAGTTGCCATTTTTGATTTCGTGCGAAGCG
This sequence comes from uncultured Saprospiraceae bacterium, assembly GCA_937923345.1. Lineage (GTDB taxonomy): Bacteria > Bacteroidota > Bacteroidia > Chitinophagales > Saprospiraceae > JALZVN01. The sequence continues at coordinate 978 of CAKZVJ010000230.1, read as the reverse complement.
CGCATCCCAGCTCTCGGAAGAATTCCAAAGCATTGGTCTAGTATAGTCTCCAAATCAAGATACGCTCCTTGGAGCTTGTATTCGTATAAAAAAAAAGAGCCATGCATCCACATGGCTCTTTCTCATAAAAACAGTTTACTGACTTCGGCAGTATTCGATGCCCAGTCCATATCGAAGGTTTCATCAGCCATTGCTGGATCTGAAACAATTTCTAGGTCTTGAGCCTCTGCTTTGATGTTCGTCTTATGAAAAGATTAACTGGTTCATAAAGTTTTTTAAGAAGCTTCTTTTTTATTTTTGAAAATATCAAAAACCGATGATTGTCTGTTCATCAAGAAATGAAAACTATTATGAGAAAATCATTACACTAATAGTCCTGCTCCTTTCTTTCACCTACACCTGTTTACAAGCTCAGAACCTAGAGGATGTTCTTGAAGAAAACACTCCAAGAGAAACCGCATTTGGGTTGAAGACTTCCGTACGATTTGGCCAAACGAATTTTGCGGATACTACTATTTTAAGCCCTATCAGAATTGGCTATTCTATAGGAGCGGTATTTCACAAGACCTTGAATAAAGATCTGTTTATAAATGTGGGCGTAGAGCATAATCAAGGTAAGTATATTGACAACTTACAAGCCATAGAAATATTAGAATCTAATAATGCCATTTCGACATCCTTCAATTATATCGCAAGTCAGTGCAAGAAGAACATTAATTATTTCGGAGTCAGTTCTGGTATTGAATTTACCAATAGGAGAAAAATTACATCAGGAGCTGAGTCAGGCTATGACGACCCTGAGTTTAGATCAGGAGATTATCGTGTTCCCTTGAAGTTTGTAATGGGTGTCATCCGAAAATACAAGAAATCTAGGCATGACTTTACGTTTACTGTTGGCGGAAATATTTATTCTTCTAATACAGAAGGAGCGATTGCTAATAATGTGATTGTGGTGGAAGTTGGGTATGCTTATTTTTT
>CAKZVJ010000229.1 GCA_937923345.1 uncultured Saprospiraceae bacterium | reverse complement strand
GCACGGAAGCGAACGCGGACTCCTGCATAGCCCGGCCCTAGACTACATCATGCGCTAAAAATTTCGGCGTATATTTTATTTTGATATTTACTATTTTCTCAAATAGTTTTACAAATGCTAAAGAAATAATTGCTTTAAATAAAAATAACAATTAAGTTTGTCAAGAATATTATTTCACTAACCATAAATCTAACCATGTTACATTTTTCCAGCCGCCATACCAATGGCTTTCTTTATTTCTTTATTTCTTTATTTCTTTATTTCTTTATTTCTAATATCAATTTTTTCTTGTAATAAAGAGGAATATTCTATTAAAAAAACTGAAACTCAACAAACAATAGAAACTAGACTAACTACAATTGAAGACGGCGTTATTGACTACGACGACCCGAATATTATTACTGAAGATAATTTAGCTTTATTAAAAGTCATCACGGAAAGTTATCCCTCAAAAGAAAATTCTAACTTCAATTTTCGACTCTCTAAAATAACCGCAACTAATGTGGTAAAGCATCAATCAAACAACAAATCTGTTTATTCATTATTTCTAAATGAAGACTACGAACATAGCATTTTCAACTTAATAATTAAGATTGACAATGATGACAAAGTACTTGACCAGTATATACTTCGATATAAGATGGATCCAGTATTCGCAAATAATTATTATTCTGGCGATACACCTTTCAGTGAATTTCAAGGAGTATTACAAACTTTTCAATCTGATGCAATATTTAGCCTCCAAAAAAGAACTAACTGTATAGATGACTTAACTTGTTGCGAAATTAGCAGTGGTGGCGGCGGTGGCAATGGTGGTAGCGGTGGTAATGGTGGTAATAGTGGTAGTGGTGGTAGCGGTGGTAGCGGTGGTAATCCTGATGTCGCAAATTGTGAATATGGAAAATGGTGTAGACCATGTGCCAACAGATGCGAAGGCGAATGTCATGCGAGCTGCACATGTACACCTCCTTCTATAACTTGGACAGGCTGGGTTTGTCAATTTCCCCTCCAGAATGAAGACAATATCATTTATAGAACGAGTGATTGTTGTAGAGATGAAAACGACGAAATTCCTATGAATCCAGGAATCGACCCATCAACAGTCAGAGATGAGGACGTCCCTACCGACTTCACAGAAGAACTCCAAACAGGGCTCAACAGCTCCAACTTCCTGAATAACTTCCTAGAAGGAAACACTTCATTAACTCAATCTGATATCATAGATGCTGCAGAGTGTGCTGATTGTAGACTTTATCCTGCTAACTCTACTTTTGCACCTTCAAACAACTATAATCAGTGCGTATTAACACAGATTTTAACCGATGCTCCTTGTGGAGGTGCCTTGACTGACTTTATGGACTACTATAGCCTTACACTTACTCCTGCTCAACAGCTCAATCTTGTCGGGCCGGGTGGTATTACATCAAGTTGTGGAGAAAATAGCAATTTTCCTGAACAGGCCATAAATATTCTTTGTGAACTTTATGAATTCTGTCCAAATTCAATAACTGAAGTTGTTTTACAGAATGGTGATCCCTTTGCAACTTCAATTATGCCTCCTTGCCCAAACTTATTTGAGTTTACATTTATTGGAAATGGAATGACTCCTTTCGATCCGCTTGATGACAACCCTACAACCCAAGAAGCAGGATTGACAAACTTAAACTTAACGCTAAATATTCCTTCTTCCAACGGTGAATCAACAACTACATTTTTTATTCCGAGTTTGTATTTTACTGTTGGAGAATCTTCTCTAAATTGCGGTGAAGGTTATAGTCATAGCGAATCAGCATCAACGGCAATTCAACAAGCTATGTTATGGGTAGAGAATGAAGTGAATAATAATGGTATGCCACCTGAACTAGCAAGAACTGCACTTTTAGGTCAAATAGGTAACTTTTTTAGAGAAATCATTACTGAAGCAGGTTGCCTAACTGAAGGTGGTGCTTATACTATTCAGGTTGGGACGAATGAAACAGATATGTTTGCTTCAAATGATAGACATAAAAACACAATTTTTACAGATTTTGAAGAAAATTTTGAATCAGTATGTCAATAACCAAATGTATATTTTCTATAATCGTTAGTGTTTCAATAATTTCTTGTTCACCACAAATGAATAAAAAATTTAGTGAATCATGGAGAAACAACACTACAAAGAAAAGGATGAACTATATTGTTCAAAAAATCCTAATCGGTGAATTGGAAAAAGATATCGTTTACTTATCGGACACACTTCAACTAAGGGATTATGAAAATAAAATTCCATATGTATCTTATGGGAATACTATGCCTGAACGTCATTTTGAATTTAAAAAACCTGAAAGGTTATCAAATAGATTTGTTTTATTAAAATTAAAGAATAAGCTTAAGAAAAAAATTCAAAGAGTATCTTCGGAGCAAATTGAAAATAAAGACGGCTACTTTGTTTGGTATTATATTTCTCCAGTGATCAAGATCGAAGATTTCAATAAGAACTATTATAATATTGACTTAAATGAATATGACTCTTTTGTGCAGATTATAATTAACATCAAGGCTCCAAATACTGCTGAGTTAGGTAAAGGAAATCCTACCTACATTTACGTTAGCAATTTGTATATTTTAAAATCTAACAACAAAGGCGATATCTTAAAACATCGTCTTGTTTGGGAAGGTTCGTAAAAGGTGTTGAACTATTGATAATAGGAGAAATTATTAAATGGCAACAAAGCTCCAAGTAAGGGATAGTAAGGATCCCGATTTTTTAAATCGGGAGTGCGTAGCACGGAAGCGAACGCGGACTCCTGCATAGCCCGGCCCTAGACTACATCATACGCTAAAAATATCGGCGTATATTTTATATTTATATTTTCTCAAATAGTTTTACAAAGGCTAAAGAAATAATTGCTTTAAATAAAAATAACAATTAAGTTTGCTCAACAATATTATTTACTAACCATAAATCTAACCATGTTACATTTTTCCAGTCGCCATACCAATAGCTTTCTTTATTTCTTTATTTTTTTATTTCTAATATCATTTTTTTCTTGTAAACAAGACGATGATTTACAATAATCTATCCTCAGAAAACCATGAAACTGTCTCTCCGCGCCTACTTGACAATTCTGATCCTGACGACACCCCTGAAAATAGTGAAGAGTGTTGCGAAGAAGGTGATCCAAATAATCCAAATACCTTATTGCCTAAAGATTTAGCTACAGTAAGAAAAATCATCCAAAAATATTACATGAAGGATCTCATGCTTATTTAAGCACTAAAGATTATAATTACTTTGGGCCCGGAGGCCCGAGTTCTAGTATGCCTATTATAGACCATTTTAGGAATGCTGATAGTTTTGAAGAATTAATACAATGTATGTGCCCATGAGAAATTTTTTAATGATTTTTTCCGCGTTTCTACTCTATACTTGTGTTGGGTCTAACAACTCAAATGAGCATAATCTATGGATAGATTTTAAAATGAACAATAAAGGGCTCGATTACACAATTACTGAAATTGTACAAGGAACAATAGTTTCTAATGGAGCACTTTGTAATATGAAAGTCGAATCTATGAAAGGTGGCTCTAAAAGTTTTTTAGGGTATGTATACGGAGGGTTTCATGGAGACGAATTTAAAGAGAGAGTTACAGTAAATTGTCATACCTCGAAACAGTATTTCTCCATAAATGAAATTCTAGAATGGTCGACAAAAAAGGTAGGCGATAAGCATGTGTATATTGCTCCTCAAATATGTAGTAAGTAAAATGCAGTAATAAACCCCGAGTAAGGGATAGAAAGGATCCCGATTTTTCAAATCGGGAGTGCGTAGCACGGAAGCGAACGCGGACTCCTGCATAGCCCGGCCCTAGACTACAATAGCCTCACTGCCAATTGGCAGTGAGGCTATTGTAGTCTAGGGATACTCCCTAAGACATCTTATGATAAAATTTCAAGCACTACTTCCCTTCATACTTATCCGTAAACTTTCTGTACAAAGCAGATTGCTTGTTGTCTAGATCTACCGCGCGACTCTGAATGGAAATGAGCAGAGAGCTCTATTCTTACAAAATGGTAATTAAAGAACTATTAGTGATTTCTACTATATAGTTATGAGATATCTGATCAAGGATATTTTCTAAATTCTTTTCTATTAAAACAAGCAGGTCTTTATTTGAAATATTGCCAGTAGAGACAATAATCAATTTGAAGGGTTCCGACTTTACCAAATATCTATTGTAGAAATCAGAGTCTTTTGTAATAACGATTCTGTTTTCTTTCAGTGAAAGTTCATTAATTTCAGAATCTGTAGTGGCGTTTTTGTTCGGCAATTCTGAAGTATGAATCGCATCAAAACCTTTTTCGCCCAGTAAAATAGCAAATTTTTGTGGTAGCTGCGCGTCAATAATAAACTTCATGCAACAAGCTTACTAATTGTTTTCACCTTGCTTAATTGGGCCGCAAAAAGTAAGCAAGCTTGTAGATCGGCTTGCTCCAAATCTTCATAATCTTCAAGAATATCTTCATTCGTCATTCCTGAGGCTAACAACTCTAATATTGTTTCAACAGGATACCTTAGACCTCTTATCGTTGGTTTGCCATGACATATATCATGCTTCACTGTTATTCTTTCTATTAGGCTATTATAAATCAAACTATCAGATTTTTATTTTAGAACGTAAAGTTACCTATACAAGATATGCTATTTAACACTGAAATACAACTATACGATGTCAAGCGGGGTATAGACGGATTTAGGGCGACTCCGCCTATACCCCGCTTTAATCACTTCCCTTCATACTTATCCGTAAACTTTCTGTACAAAGCGGATTGCTTGTTGTCTAAATCTACCGCGCGACCTTGGATGAAGGCGTGCGTGATTTTTGAAGTACGCATATCGAGCACGTCGCCTTCACTGATGATCAGTGTGCCGTCCTTACCATTCTCGAGCGTACCGAGCATATTATCTACACCCGCGATGCGCGCTGGCGTCAATGTCACCGCCTCTACCGCCTTCTCATACGGCAAGCCCTGACCTACAGCCTGACCCGCCTGGAAAGGGAGATTACGCACCTCATAAAACCCAGGCATAGACAAGGCAAAAGTGATCCCCGCCTCGTGCAAAATGCGCGGCAACTTAAACGGAAGATCTACATCGTTTTCATCGCGTCTCGGTAGGCGCTGCGTTTGATTGAGTATCAGGCTCACATTATTTTCTTTGAGAAAATCGAGAATCAAATGCGCTTCTGCACCCCCCACGATAACTGGATCTATACCGTAAGACTTCATCATATTGACGGCGTGAATCATGCTCTTGGCATTGTCCGTTCTGACAAATATTTTCTTGTCTCCAGAGAATACCCCCTTCAAGGTTTCAAACTTGAGGTTGGTCGCTTTTGGAGAAGACATGCTTGCGTAGGCTTTCGCTTGGTTCATAAAGTCTTCGATCTGGGTCATTGACTTTGCGTAATTGTCGTTTGGTTTTATAGGGCCGAAATTCGGCCATGATCCAGTACGACGGTAGGCACGCGGCCAATTGAGGTGAAGCACATTGTCTAGCGCCAAGGCTGCGTCTTCCCAGTTCCAAGCGTCGAGTTGCACCATGCTAGATTGGCCCGGCATGACATTACCCTGTGGCACTATCTGCGCCGTCAAAATTCCATTGGAGCGAATCGTCGGAATCACCTTCGAATCGGTGTTGTAGGCGATGATGGAACGGATACTTGGATTGAATGTCCCGATCTCAGATCCATCGCGCGTCGCTCTCACGGCTCCGATTTCGACCAATCCCAATTGGGTGTTAAGTGCTACCATGCCTGGGTAAATGTCTTTCCCCTTGGCCAAGATGGTTCTCCCTTCCGGTAGAGAAGGTGCGCTAGCCATTGGGCCAGCGTAAGTGATTTTTCCGTTTTGGATAACGACGATGCCGTTCTCCACTACTTCTCCATTACCAATGTGTAGTGTCCCGCCAGCGATGGACAGCACTCCTTCATGCGCCTTGGCTGGTGAGCCTTGGGCGAAGAGGAGTTGGGCTGTGGCTAGGAGGAGGATTGTGATTATTGTATTTTTCATGTTTTTTACTTTGAGAGACAAGCTTGCTCGACTTTTTGAGGCGAGGCATGCCTTGTCTTTACGTGTTATTATATTGTGTTGAGACAAGCTTGCTCGACTTTTTTGTGGCGAGGTACGCCTTGTCTCTGCGTGTTATATGTTGTGAGGCGAGGCAAGCCTTGTCTCTGCGCTAGCACCTAGCACCTATTATATCAATGCATTTCATCTTCGGCGTCGTCACAGTGGTAATGATGGTGCTCTTTGGCGCTTGGTCTTCTGGTCTTACCGCCGCCATTTTTGACATCCAACATTTTTTGCACCAACCTTGCGCGCTCTGCTTTCAATAATTCTCTCTTCTTCTTATCCTCTTCGAGGTCATAATATTTTACCCCGTCTACGAATGTCATTTCTGCTTTTGCATATACAGACATTGGGTGATCAGACCACAATACGACGTCACCGTCTTTGCCCGCTTTTAGAGAACCTACTCTATCGTCGATGTGTAACAATTTAGCTGGATTGAGGGTGACGAATTTCCATGCTTCTTCTTCGGATATATCTCCGTACTTCACTGCTTTGCCAGCTTCTTGATTGAGACGACGTGCCATCTCTGCATCATCAGAGTTGAAGGCTACCAGTACACCTTGCTCATGCATGATCTCTCCATTTTGTGGAATCGCATCTACCACCTCATACTTGTAGGCCCACCAGTCAGAGAAGGATGATCCACCAGCGCCATGCTTTGCCATCTTGTCCGCTACTTTGTACCCTTCTAAGATGTGTGTGAATGTATTGACGGTAAAATCAAAATCATCCGCTACGTGCATCAGCATATTGATCTCACTCTGCACATAAGAGTGGCAAGACACAAATCTCTTGCTATCCAAGATCTCATTGATGACCTCCATTTCCAGATCTTTTCTAAAACTAGATCCTCCGCTTGCTTTTTGTTTTTTATAGTCACGCGCTCTAGTGAAGTGATCGACATAGACCTGCTCCACACCCATACGCGTATCTGGAAATCTATTGTTACTACTCGCACGAGATTTCTTTACATTTTCTCCCAAGGCAAATTTGATAAAGCCAGGCGCTCCGTCAAACAACATATCCTGAGGACTTGCTCCCCAGCGCAATTTGATGATCGCCGAGCGACCGCCGATAGGATTGCATGATCCGTGCAGCAAGTGAGAAGTGGTCACTCCACCAGACAGCTGGCGATAGATATTCACGTCATCACTATTCACCACATCTTCGATCGTCACCTCGGCTGTAGAAGCCTGCGTACATTCGTTCACCCCTCTCGAGATGGCGATGTGCGAGTGTTCATCCACCACCCCACAAGTGACGTGCTTTCCAGTGGCATCCACTTCTGTAGCACCACCTGCGCTCAAGTTTTTACCGACCTGAGCGATCTTTCCATTTTTGATCAGTACATCTGCTTCCTCTAGAATTCCTTCTTCTTCGTTGGTCCATACCGTAGCATTCTTGAGTAAGATATGTGCTTGCTCCGGCTTGTCCGTCCAACCAAATGGCACGAACGGATAAGTAATAGCTCCCAGTTCTGGAGCGCTCATTTTTTTGCCCTCCATTTTCTTGTCCATCATTTTGTCTGCCTTGGAACCGCCGCTACTTTTGGTAGCAGACCAGTTCGCCCAGTCTCCATTGCCGAGTACTGCCTTTCCCTTCATATCTCCTACAGTACCCGTGAGACGCACATAGTTGTCTTCCCCCTGCGGCTTAAACGACATATTGATCAGGTCTTGACCTACCTTCGTTTTGACCTTCACAGAAGTGGTATCGTCTATCACCAACTTTGCAGAATTGTCCTCTGCGATTTCTAAATTATAATTGGCGCTACCTACCTTCAGGTTGTAAGCACCGCCCAATTTGGGTGCATAGATATCGCCATACACATTGGCTTTCCCCATCACCCAGTTTTGGTTGATCTTCGTTCCCTTCTTGAATATATTATCACTACACACGATGAAGTTTGCTTGCATACCAGACTTTAGGTCGCCCACTATTTTATCGGCATTCACCATCTTAGCTGGATTCAAAGTCATCGCCATCAAGGCATCTTTTTCGCTCAGCCCATATTCCATAGCCTTGCGGATATTCCCTAGATAGTCATTTTTGTTTTTCAATCCATCTGCAGTAAAAGCAAACGGGATACCTTCTTTCGCCAAGTACGCTGCATTTGCCGGAGCCAACTCCCAGTGCTTCAGATCTTCTAAACTCACCATCTGCGCATCATAAGGATCTTCCATATCATACGCCTCCGGAAAGTCCAATGGGATAATCAAAGCCGCACCTGCCGCTTTCAATTCTTGCATACGTTGGTATTCATCTCCTGACCCTTTGATGATGTATTGTTTACCAAAGTCTTTGGCCAGTTTCAAGGCACGCAGCGCTTCCAACTTATTACCCACTGCAAATATTTGTGGTAAATTTTGCACTTCATTCCAAGCATGCAAAGACAAATCC
>CAKZVJ010000228.1 GCA_937923345.1 uncultured Saprospiraceae bacterium | reverse complement strand
ATTGCTAAAAGAAATACAAAGAATAAGTTTAGAACAATCCCCATTAGATTTTTATACAGAATACGAGAAAGAGCATGGTAGAGAAAGTTTCTGGTATGTCCATGTATTTGATGCGGTGGGTAGTCATAAAGCGCAACAGTGGAAAAATTTATGCAGAGTTATTCATGTTCACAAGAAGGTGATAAACACAAAGAGCAAGAAAGAGTCGCATAATGACAGGTATTATATGTCCGATCTTTTTCAAACATGTGCTCAAGATTATCATATCGGCATCCGCGGTCATTGGAAAATTGAAAACTCATTACACTGGGTTAAAGATGTAATACATGGAGAAGATAAAAATAAATTCAAAGCAAATTTTGCACCTGTTAATGCAGCCACTTTTAGCACAATTGCTATAAATATCCAACGCAAAAATGGGAACCACTCAATTACAGAAGGGCAAATAAAATTTGGCGCTAAATTAAAGAAGCTCTTTCATTTACTTAGAACTTAACAGCCCTGGGGCTATCCCGGGGTGCGCTATCACTCCCGTCCCTCCTGAAAAAGTCGGGACCGACTCCCTACGATCGTCGCCCTTTCTATCCCTCTCGCATTATATTTTACCCATTATGAGATTCTGCAAATGCTTTAAACTGATCCATCCACTTTTGACTTTGTGCTTTGAATTTTCCAGGGAACAGCTTAGCGATTATCTTTATCATCCATCCATTGAATTGTGTGTATTCCACTTCTGAAATGAATTCTGTTTGATGCTCACCTTTAGATACAAATCGCGTATGTTGAGTATTGGTTATATGTTTGTGTTCGTATAAGGCTTTTTTCTCCTTTGGTAGGTCCTGGATCAATATGGTTTCTATGAGTTCTATGTACTGATCACCATCCAAGATAATTTTGGATTTTGCACCCACTGTATTCATATGACCACCTAATAGCTCGATGCTTTGGAAACCATCTTGCCACTTGTCAAAGTAATTTTCATTAGTCCAAAGGGAGGCAACTTTATCAATTGGTAAATTTATAATCGTGCGGCATTCGTACTTCATATCTCAAATATACTTAAGTGTCAATATATTGTTTTTAGAACTATTTGTTGATACAGAATCTATTGATGCCAGTCTAATTTTTATCGTCGTTTATCGAATACGGGCCCCTAAGATATACTGTTATACTGGGTTTGTGAGTTTGTAGAGGGTAAATTTTTATTTGTATAACATTCATAGAACACGCTAAGCTAATAAACTAACTTTTAAAGTATACGTGATTCTTTGATTTAAAATTTTATGAAATTATGAGTAGTTACATTTATGAAAATTCAAATTCGAAATCATTTTTCAATATGGCCTGCATCTCTTTTGTGCTATCCGTTGTAGCCATGATTTTTGCACTATCCTTTTTAGAGATCAGTACAGCAATGGCCGTATTTGTTGGAGTGTGCTATGTGTTTAGTATTTCGTCTTGTTTTACTTTAGCTAAAGTGGTCAGAGACAGGCACGAAGCAGAAAAGTTTTTATCTAAGGTAGAAAGTGCAAAGACAGAGAAGTTTTTGTCAGAGCAGCCGGTCTAATATTTTTTGTATGTAATATAAAAGGGAGAACACACCATGGTGCTCTCCCTTTTTATGCTTTTTTAATCTATAATTATATTTACTTTCTAGGCATCTTGGTCGAGTGCATCATCTTCAATCGCCATCCTTTGTCTGTAGGAACAGCAACGGCGCTTTCCAACCATGAGGCTTTAAATGCTAAGGTATCTGCTTGATAAAATTCTGCGTAATTGTAATAAGCGGCTTGCATACTGGGACCAAACTTGTCAATAGAAATATATTCCATTCGATTGATTCTTGTGGGAAGATTGCCTTTTTCGATTTTACCCTTCATCCACTCAGTAATGGTGGCGTTGTCCCATACTTCTCCGTGTTCCAAAATGATAAAATCTGATGTGTGATACTCTAATAGTTTATCTGGGTTCCTAAGAGACCAGATATCATCAAATACGCCTTGAATAAGAGCTTTCATGATCTGCTCTTCTTCTGTTGAGATGGAGACATCCTGATTCAGTTTTGGACTACAAGTGGTCAAAAAGCAAAGTGCGAAAATGACAGTAAAGTTTTTCATAGCTTTTACATACTAATTCTTAGCAGGTGTATTCTGCAAAGTTTCTAAAAGGAATCCCCAAAATTTTTGCACCGAACTGATTTGAACTTTTTCGTCAGGGGAGTGCGCACCTCTTATGTTAGGTCCAAAAGATATCATATCCATCTCTGGGTAATTTTGTCCTAAAATACCACATTCCAAACCCGCATGACATGCATTCACATGCGGCTCAGCATCAAAACGTTTTCGATATAAATCTGACATCAACTTTACGATTGCTGCCTCAGGCTTAGGGGTCCAACCAGGATAAGATCCTCCTGTTGTAACTTCGGCGCCTAGCAATTCAAAAGTACTTCGTATGGCTTTGGTCAGGTCTTCTTTTTCAGAATTGACTGAAGAGCGAGTGAGGCAAAGGATTTCATACTTACCTGCATCGACTAATACTCTTGCTAAGTTATTAGAGGTTTGTACTAAAGAGGCTATGTCCGGACTCATTCTATAAATACCATTTGGACAAGCGTAAATCGTTCTTAGTAAATTTGTTTGCATTTCAATAGGCATTACCTTTTGATTAGATTCTATTGCCTCAAAAATAATCTCGATGCTTGGATCGGTAGTATTGTGCTCGTTGACTACATACTCTCCATATTCAGAAATAAGCATTTCAGCAGTAGAAGCATTGGCTGGATCTACATAGATCATAGCTTTCGATTCTCTTGGAATAGCATTCCGAAGACCGCCTCCATCTATACTCGCGAGTTGAAAAGAAATTCTATCTGAGAGCTGGGAGAGAATACGATTGATAATCTTATTAGCATTGCCTCTTCCTTTATGAATGTCCATGCCGGAGTGTCCTCCAGTCAATCCCTTAACGCTCAGTTTGTAAGAAACTGTGCCTTCTTTTGGTGCTTTTAGATCATATGTGCCACTAGCGGTAATATCTATTCCACCTGCACAACCAATGGTCAATTCATCATCATCTTCTGTATCGAGATTAAGCATTATCGATGCATCCAAGAGGCCACCCTTTAGTTCAAGGGCGCCCGTCATGCCTGTTTCTTCATCTATTGTAAATAGTGCTTCAAGTGGAGGGTGGGGGATATCTGTGGAGGCTAGTAAGGCCATGATAGTGGCCACCCCGATACCATTATCAGCACCTAAGGTAGTGCCATCTGCTTTTACCCAGTCTCCATCCACGATCATTTTGATACCTTCCGTTGCGAAGTCAAACTGAGTAGCCTCGTTTTTTTGATGGACCATATCCAAGTGGCTTTGTAAAACAATGGTCTGCTTATTTTCAAGTCCAGCAGTTGCAGGTTTCTTAATAATTACATTACCTATGTGGTCTTTTTGCGTATCCAAACCTAGTTGTTTACCAAAGTCCAGCATAAACTGAATAACTTGTTCTTCCTTTTTGCTGGCTCTAGGAACTGCATTAAGATCTGAAAAATAATTCCATAATGCTTTTGGTTGCAATTGTCTTACCGCTTCACTCATATTTATTTATTTTAAATCGAAAATAAGAAAAAGATATAAACACTAGCTATAAAAATAAAAAAAGCTGCTAGCCCGTGTGGACTAGCAGCTTTTATATTTTCCAATATTGTAATTAAGTTATTATTGCTTTACCAATTTTTCTAATATGCTTATTTCTGGAGTAGCGATTCTCACCAGGTACGTTCCAGCAGGATATGCGTATAAAGAAAATGATCCAATAAAATCATTATCAAACTTACCTATATTTCTTTGCTGAATGAGCTTACCTTGAATATCATAGATTTCAATGTTTGCATAATTTTCAGCAGTAGGTAGATTAGACACATTGACTTTAAATACACCGTCAGTCGGATTAGGAAGTATATCTACATTGACTATAGTTCCTTCAATATTATGTGTCGATGTTGGACCCAAAACTACTACTGTTTCTTCATACACACAATTACCAGAAGCATCTGTAACAACTATATCATATTCTCCTACTTCTAGGTTAAGGAAAACGTTTGAAGGGACAAAAGTTGTCCCACCGTTAATACTGTATTGAAATGGTGTTATACCATTCGATGCGTTTATAAGAATAATCCCTGTACCTATTGTTGATGAAGAGCTATCTGTTATTTCTACATCAACTTCAAGTGCACATTCCATTGCTTCTCCGCAGAAGTTAAGAACAACTTGCGTTCCAAACGCACCATCTGAGAAAGCCAGTATATTTCCTGCATTGTCTAATACCGAAAGATTTCCTTCTCCGTATGAACAACAGATGCCGTCTCCATAGACATCATTGATCGTGATAGTAAAGCAATCATTAATATCAACACAAAATTTATTGTCAAATCTAGTTAGATTGTCAGTACCTCTAACGAGGTCTCCAAATTCTCCAACTATTTCTCCAGTAGTTTGAGATGTGATAGTATATGAAGTTTCGTCTGGGAAGTTATCAGTAAGTAATGAAACAGTGATAAAGCTATTTTCATCAAGCACAGTAGTTTCAAGAGATACAATATTATTAGTAGCATCAAAATCTCCGCTAATTCCATTTAGACTGAGTATTTCGAATTCTAGTGTGTAATCACCTTCATCATCGACAGGAAAATCAATATCTATTTCAGCTGCTTGATCATTTGAAATAGAACCTTTATATGTGAGGTTGTTTTGAGCAGTACCGTTTATAATAACGCCTATGCTTGCTGATGTAATGACATTACCACCTAAATTTTGAAGAATCAAGGTACCTTGAATATTTCCCTCACATTGATTACTACCTATGTTTCCTGTTAGGGTAGCTTCTAAGCCTGGTAAAACAGATAGGTTTAAGGTGAGTGAATCGTTCAGTCGGTTTTGATCCAGAGGGTTAGTAACGCTGGAAACTAAAGTGTAATCTTTAATTGTTGATAGGTCCACGTTGTCAGGATAAGTATATGTCATTGCTTCACTTGGCTGAAGTACGTCACTTATTTGAGCTGTACTCACTACTTCACCATCTAAAATTAACTCTAAATCAAAACCATTCATAGGGTTAATTCCTGCATTGAATATTTCTACTGTTATGGCTTCACTGTTCGTCAAGTCAAAGCTAAGCGGTGCTGGAGAAAGAAAACTTCTCGTCGTTAAGTCAAACGAATCTTTTTGCAAGCTAACTGCTGCAATGTTCGTCACAGTATTATTAGTACCAGCATATTCGGTTGTAAACCAAAATTCACTGAGTCCATTTGGAGCAACAGACATTTGCGAATAATCTCCGAAACGGCCACCAGAGGCTATACTTGCTAGGCCTTCTTGTAGTATTACTTCATTAAAAGTCATTTCACCTAATGGATCACCGTTGTTCCTTCCAGTTATGCGGACATCTGCAAAAGATTCAGAACTAGATGCATTGTATCCTAAACAAATATTACCTCTTGAATCTATAGCAATAGAACTCATAAATCTATCTAGACCATCATCTAAAGCGAATGTTCCTTCTTGGTAAACACTCCAGTTGGTACCTGCTTCTCTTCTCAACTCTACCCATCTTACACCAGATCTATTGTTTCCATTTTCGACATCAGTAACATGAGTATACACAAGCGACTCATGTGTTCCAAAGTTTCTCTGATGAGGAACGTTCATAATTACTTCTGGTATACCATCTAGTCCACCTCCATTCATTTGTGGGATACACTGAAATCCAAATCCTGATTCAGAACATGGGAATGCATCAAAAGGAGAGGTTGGAATAGTAGTCTGTATCACTTGTGTATTGTTTATATCGTCAAAATCAACATCAAAAGAATATAACTCTATACCATCTTCTTCAGGTCCTCCAGCCCATGAACTATCATTCAGTCTCAGTACAATTGGATTGTTGTCAAATGGCAAGTTTGTACCATTCCAATCTACGGGAGTAGAAACATAAAATGGTTGTTCAGTGCCATTACTCCCTGCAACTGCAATTCTTTGAATGGTTGCGTCCCCTTCTCCTGCTACCAATTCTTCCTTGTTGATGAAATATTGGTGAAGCGTACCTCTTCCTTCTTCATTAGTTGTGACCACTAAAGCTTCTGGAGATAGTGAATACTTCGGATAATCAGGAAAGTTTGGCGTAGAAAAACTGTAAGCATTGTATGAGCCAAGTGGGTCATTGGTATCACTAACCGCTATCAATAAATTCGCAGGGCCCGTAAATTCAGTAAGTATCCACTTGTCTGTAATCTCATCATACAAGATAATTGGGTCACCAACAGATTGAGATCCAAATTGTGTCCATAAGGTGTTCATGTTGAATGCCATTTCTAACACACCATCTAGGCGGAATACACCCACTCTAGTTACATTCACTGCTTGTAGATAATATTCACTACTGATATCACCGGTGGGGTCTGTTGGAGAGCCCGCTCCTAAGCCCTGTCTATTGACTAAAACTTCTAAATCATTGCTCAGACTTTTGTTAATCTCACTTTGAAGCACTGGATCAGGCCCTTGATGCTCCTTGCTTAAATTTACGGCGCGACTCTGATTTTTTCTTCCTTTAAAATTATCAGGAACCTTTTTGTTTATTTTGCTGTCTTGTTTTTTATTTTTTGCCGTAGCTTCCTTTGCAACGGCTTCACGCATAGGAATTGATTTTCCTAGAAAAACAGCTTTAGTAGTGGAGATTTGAACGTCCTCTACCTTTTTGGTAGTTACTTGCGCGCTCACACTAAAGCTAAGTAGCATGATGCAGGCGAAAATGTAAAATGTTAGTTTGTGCATAATAGATTTAATTATTTTCTCGAATTGATTTTGTCTTGGCGCTTTTTACGCTTTTTGAAGATTGTTTCTCTAAGGTATTACTATGGTGGATAATCTCTACCTTGCTATCAGCCTCAATCATAGTCTTCAATGCAGAAAATGCGCTGGAAGAGCAATTAAAATTGACTACATATTGATTTAAAGTTCTATTGCTAGGGCCTATATTTGAAGGATTGTACTCGCTATAGGCTGTAGAAATGTACTTTGCGTTGAGTGAATCTTCTAGTTGAAGCGTGAGCGAGTTTTTACCAGTATTGATAGATTCGCTAGTATTCTTATTTGTATTGCAACTAAAAAACACAAAGAAATATATAAGAACTATACTTAATATATAGTGCATTTTATCTTTTAGCATATTTGAAAATTTTTCATGAGGGTGAATTTACCTAATAATGGCGGGTTTGTCCATATTATTTATGCTATAAATACGCTTTTGCTAGACAAGAAACACTATTTGCGCTAAGTTTACTTAATCTTCTTCATTGTTATAAATGGCAACCGTATTACCGCTTATGGTTTTTCCGAAAAAAATGGCATTTGCGAAAAGTTTATGTGTACCGTACCAAAAGCCTCTAAAATTAGTGTTATCCACAAAGGATATAACTCTTCCTCTGCCTATGCCACTGACGACCGCAGCTACACTATTGGCCATATATCTATGATTTGGGGATGAAATGTACCCACTTAGTAATGGCAAGTTTTTATAGGTTATTGGCTGTGCATAAGGGTTAGAGGTATAGTCTAATGCTAACGTACCCCTCTTAAATATTGGTAAGCTTGTATCATGGTATCCATATACAAGGGGATGCCCAAGATCAATCTGGCTTTCAAATATGGCTCCCCCTACAAATTGAGCTCCTCTTTCCGCAGATGCATTACGATATTCTTTAGTAATCCCTTTCCGCGTTGATTTGTTTTTACTTTTGACCTTAGCTTTTGCTAAACCATTGCTGATAGCCCAGTTTGTAGCCCCTTTGAAAGTAATTAAAACTCCACCTTGTTCAGTCCATGATTCAAGTGCGTTCGCATTAAGGTTAGATCCATTCACCAGGACGACGGTGTTGTATTCTTGCAACATCCGAGCATTTACATTACTTGATGAAACTAGAGTGATAGGTATGTTGTAGTTTTGATCCAATAGGTGCCATACTTCTCCTGCATCATACGATGTGACAGAGCCATCCACTACCATCATTATCTTAGGTAAGTCTAGATTGTTCATGGATGGACTTCCAAGATCTACCTCCGCTGTACCCATTCCCGATTCGATAGGGTACACTTGAATATGGCTGTCCTGTATCTTTTCTTGAATAAGATTATATATTTCATCCGAAGAAAAATCTTGGTTCTGCACTGGGACAATGATGGCACCATAGGTAAAGTCAATTTGTTCTCCTTTGAAATTTATGCCAAATGGCTTAGAGGCTACCCTCGCTCTTATTCCCTTGTCCAATAATGCGTAAAGCAATCGAGGACTATAATAATCATCCCATGTAAATATGTAGCCATAGTCACTTTTGCCATGTAAAATAGGATTGTCCAAATCTGCTTTCGTAACTAGTTCAGATTTACTTACACTTTGGCTTACTTTACTCACTTTCAAGTTGTAAGCTAATGGCATCGTCCATGTAGATACATCATAAAACAAGCTGTCTCTAAACTGAGTATTGCTCTCGAAGATCGTACCTATCAATAAATGTTGCGCTTGATTGAGTGGGACAGCATATTGCTTGTCATCTTTTTTATACACCTTGATCTGGTGCCGAAGTAATAGTTCTACAAATTTGTTTAGTCTGGTCATGTCGTTTTTTTCCTCTATGACATACGCTTCTCCTGAAGTGGAATTGCCTTTATAAAATTCTTTCTGAAATTCTTTTAATTCATTTCTCAGAGCGTATCCCGCTCGCTGTGTAGAGAGTGAGGTGACGACTTGGTTGCGAATGGTGAAAGGAAAGCTCAAGTCACCATTTTCTGTTTCTTGTAGATGTCCTCTTGAGCTAGCTTGTTCAAATAGAATGCCTATGCATCCATTTACATCTGGATATGTAGATCCTTTGCCATAATAAAAGTCATCAAAAGACTCTTGGCTATAATATAAGGAACCTATTTTGTCCAATTCTGCTGCGTGAAACTTGCCTATCTCAGCAGTCAGGTCTTGATTCTTTTGTGGGGTGATGGGATTGGTGCGCGTAGGGATACCCGGTTGGAAAAAGAAACTTCTATCAGATCCCATTTCGTGATGATCCGTCAAGATGTTGGGTTTCCATTTATGAAACATCTCTAGTCGGCCAATACTCTCCGGGTGGACCAAAGGCAGCCAATCTCTATTCAAATCAAACCAGTAGTGGTTGGTTCTGCCTCTTGGCCATGCCTCCTGAAATTCTCTACCATTGCTGTCACTATTTAGGTTTTTGCTTTTATGGGTATTGACCCAAGAGGCAAATCTATTGAGTCCATCAGGATTTAAACAAGGGTCAATGATGATGACAGATTCCTTTAGCATGTTTTTTATCTCCGTGCTTTGGCCTGCTGCCAGATAATAAGCCATCAGTACAGCTGCATTCGCGCCGCTAGATTCGTTACCATGGATGCTATAGCCTTGATAGATTACCACCGGTCTGTTTTTGTCCGCTTTACCCTCCAATATTTTATTTCTATCTTCCTTGATCTGATCTATGTTTCTTTGATTTTCTGGGGAGGTAAAAACTAGTCCCATCAATGGACGCCCTTCGTGACTTCTAGCATACTCCTCTACATAGACTCTGTCTGATTGCGCAGCGATGGTCTTTAGATAGCCCTGCAGTAGATCATGACTGATGTGCCAATTTCCGATAGGCCATCCTAAATACTCGCTTGGCGTAGTAATGTTCTTGTCATAGGTGATGTCTGGCAGATAGTAAGTAAGTGGCTTATCCTGGGAAAACGCAAGGGTAGCTGAAAGAAAGCAAAAAAATAGAAATATAGATCGCATTATTTTTTTCTGTGAAGATAAAGAAATTAATAATAGTCTTGTAGTTCTAAAAAGTGAATTTGAGGACAGTCTGGATGTGGAGAAATTTTTTGTGTGAACGATAGGAGAGAGGCGATGAGTAGGCGATTTTTCTTCGCCTACGAAGAAGCAGTCCCGATTTTTTCTTCGGGACCGGAGCAACGCGCAGTCTCGGATAGCGTGACCCCGCAGGATGGTGCGCGGAAAAGGAAGCTAGGGGACACACCCAAAGCAAACCCAAATAATACAAAAAAAGAATCCAAACGAATGAAAGTCTGGATTCTTCTAAACATTAACCTTAAATATTAATCGAGTCTTTGGTTACTTTGTGATAACCATTTTCTTTGTTTGCGTAGTGTTGTCTTGCGTCAAGGAGTAGATGTAAATCCCAGCTGCTAAGTCGTCATTGCTAAACTGATAAGTATGCCAGCCACGAGTGTACGTTGCACTGTAGGAGTGTACTATTTTTCCTTCTAAATTTTGAATTTGAATCGTCGCTTTTCCATCTGAATCTAAGTAAAATGGAATCTCTGTTTGATTCAAAAATGGATTCGGATTATTTTGTCCAAGGATGTTTTGAGTCGGCAATTTTGAGGTGCTGATATCGTTGATTGCGACTGGTGACGCGAGGCCATTGATGTCAAAGGACAAGGAATTTTCTTTGGACAATAAGTCAAGAATACTACTTAGCTTGAGCTCTTGTGAAGGCTTGATCTCAAGGCTAAAAAGCTCCGTAGGTAATGCACCATCAAAAGTAGTCCAAGCAAAATAAAGAGTGTTGTCTTTGACGTGGATATTGCTTTGTATTTCATCGTGTACATGGGTGTCGATAAGCTCCGCATTATTGATGCGCAGACCAAATTGGAGCGCTGCAATGTCTGCGGAAGGGAGGCCTGTAACATCTATCGTAGTTATAGCATTGGCAGGAAGTATGACTTCGTCAAATTGCAGTGTAAAATTGGATGCCCTGCGCTCGGTAATCGCTTCGCTATGCAGCTGAGATGCAGAGCCATCTATGTCACCCATCTTGATGCTAATAAAATCTAGATCAAGTTGTGTCACGCTGATGTCTTCGCAAATGTGGCTAGTCGGCAAGTCCTCAGCTAATGGATTTTCTGGATTAGCAAACTGGTGATCTGCACGGATGAATCTGTAAGACGGACTGTGTCTGAAACTAGAGGATTGGAATAAAAGTAGGTTTCTAATTTCGAGCAAATCTTGGATGTCGATCCTCCCATTGTTATCCACATCGGCAGCAATATATTGGTATGGATTGGTAAATTTATTGATCTGCAAAATGTGTTTTTGAATCAAAACCAAGTCGAAAGTACTGATGCCTAGTGTCGGACGCTCATCGTGCGCTGGTGCTATCTGACAAGTGCTTCCCATCGGTAGGGATTCGAAAAGGTAGAGCCCAAATCTGTCGGTGCTTGTAGAGAAGCTGTTGTCATTTTGTAAATTGACATTGATGTCCTCCATATGCGTACCTGCTGGATCAAATATTTTTCCTGCTATTGAGACTACGTCTGGTCTCATGCCGCAGCGCCCATCTGGATCAATAATGTTGATCAGATTGGAGCAGACCGTACTGGTCCCATCATCTGATAAAATCTCTATAGCGAACTGATTGATTCCGATATCATCACAATTGAATGTGAGACTACTGCCTATGATTTCAGTAAAATTAGATGGGTTGACAAAACGTATAGTGAGTTCATCAACAGTCACGAGAGTGGGGTCATCTAAAATCGCCTGAGGATTGACCTGCAATAAACTATTCTCCCCAATTTCTAATGTGACACTTTTGCATGCGTCCGTAGGCGTAAACTCAAAGACAGAAATTAGTAAATTTTGGCTGATGCTATTGCCGCATGCGTCTGCAGCATTGAAGGTAATAGTGTGCTCTCCCAATGGATAATCGCCACTCGCATTGTTGCCAACTACAAACTGGTTTGGTGCTTCTGGTTGGTCTCCATCACTAAATAGGTCAATGGTAAAATTGACGTCTACCTCATCAGAACAGTTGTCTGTCACGGAGGCATCGATCACGTCAACCTGTATGGATTCGCCGCTGAAAATAGTGATATTTTGATCTTGCGGGAATGTAGAAAATATTGGTGCAAAATTGTCCAAGACGGTAATGGTTTGCGTGAGTGTATTGGCGTTGCCACAATCATCCGTCGCAGAAAATGTTCTAGTAATGGTAAAGTTGCAGGGGTCACCAATGCTGTCTCTAGTCTCTATTATGTCGATGTCAGAATCGCAATTATCCATAACCATAAAGTTCAACATCGGCATAACTTGGTCACAGGCTAGGACTAAGTTGGGTACAAAGTTGTCCGCAAATAAAGTAGGCGGAGTAGTATCTTCTATATTTACTACAATAGTGTCTAGTGTCACGTTGCCACAATCATCGGTAACCGAATTTATCCGCGTCACGGTTTCTTGATTTGGGCAGTCACCTGGTACAGAAGTATCTGTAAAAGCTACATCTAAATTATCATCACAATTGTCAATCGCTGCTAAATCAAAAACAGGTATTTCAAACTCACAAGATAAAGTGAAATCCTGTGTCTGCCCTCTAATAATAGGTGGTATATTGTCCACGAAGTGAAAACTTTGGATGGCTGATGTGGCGTTGCCGCATCTATCTGAAATCGTATAGGTTCTAAATATAATTTCCTCATTGGTACAATCTCCGGAAACAGTCTCCTCACTGAAAGTTATCTCTGGAGCATCATCGCAATCGTCCTCAAATTGAGGGAATACTACTTCAGCCTGCTCGTCACAATTGATCGTTTGATCTGCGGGGAAAGATATAAATACAGGAGCCTCAGAATCAATTAGTCTTATCGTTTGAGTAAAGGAGTTGCTGTTGCCACAATCATCTGTAGCTATAAATGTTCTACTTATATTTCTGATGGACGGACAGTCATCGTCTTCCTCAAGGGTTGTAAAGTCGACTTGTAAATCTGTATCACAAATGTCTGATACCGTAGGTATTGTAAATTCAGGAAACGGATCTGCACAGTTGATGGTAATCTCTATTGGGGCACCACTAAATTGTGGTAAGTTGGTATCGTTTTGCAAGGTGATTTTTACATTGTCACTTACTCTTGCCCCAGTACAAATGTTCAACACTTCCCAGGTTCGATCAATTATTTGTAAACATGGACCGTCTTCTAAAACAATATCCTCGAAAAAGAACGCAAAGCGGCCACAATTATCTTCTACCGTGGGTTGGGCTATGTCGTCATTTATAGATTGACAAACTAGCGTGACATCTGGTGAAAAAGTAATAAGGGGTTCCGTATTATCTACTAGGCTAATCGTCTGCGCACAGGTGGCTGTGTTACCGGACTCATCTGAAACAAAAAAGGTTCTGATGATTTCTCCAACGTTGCATTCGTTTAGATTGGTCGCGTCGGTAAAATTAATTATTGTGGAGCAATTGTCTACTGCCGTAGGTTGACCAGTCAGGTTGAGTTCATTTGGATCATCATCACAATTGATAGTAATGTCCGCAGCGCAGCTTTCTATGACAGGAGGTAGTTTGTCAAAAATACTCACTTCTACCATACAGTGATTTTGTAAACCAACGCTATCAGTAACTTGCAATTCTACCATCAAAGTGCTTCCCACTTGCTCACAGCTAAGGGATATACATTCACTAAATGCTGTATCACCGACGAGTCTTATTTCACGACTTACCAATTCACAATTGTCAAAACTGCCACTGTCTATATCATTTGCACAAATCACAGAACTCTGACTTGCTCCGATGCCTACCGTAGTGGCAAGGTCGCAAATGGCTATTGGGATGATGTCATCAAGTATGATAACTGGTAATATACATTGCGAGGTGTTGCCACAATCATCCGTTGCGGTAAAGGTCACGGTGTGTTCGCCAAGCGGAATATTTTTAAAGGGACCAAAACCATTTCCAAATTCCCAATTGGCCTCTATGGCAGTAATGGTACTACAGTCATCTGTAGCTTCAATGTTTGGGAAGGTAACAGTGGCATCACAAGTCGTCTCATTGGTGCCAAACGTGAGGGTATCTGGGCAGCTAAGCACAGGCCCAGTATTGTCTACCACTTGTATGATTTGAGTGTGCAAAATTTCTTGGTTGGTGCACCAATCTATAATGGTCCATCGTCTGATTATTTTAATGGTACCAGTACAAACGCTGGTATTTGAATCTTCAAAGTCAATGATAAAATTGCAACTACTACCACTCGGTAAATCGGCTATTTGGGGAGCTGCCGTATTGGCTGGACTAGTATCTCCATCCGCACAATCAATGGTGGTATCTGGCGGCAGTATCAATCCATTCAGAGTCGGTCGAATAATGTTGATATTTTGAGTACAAGTGCTACTGTTTCCTTGCTTGTCGGTAGCGATCCATTGCCTCTCTATTCTACCCAAAAAATTAGGGTCTTCACACTCAAAATCTACATAGGTATCTGTGGATATCAAACTTGGATTTTCGTCGCAGTTGTCAGTCACCGCTGGTGTTCCCAGATTGGCTGCGGAGCTATCTTCACTACAAGCAATATCCATGTCCTCGCAAACGAGGATAGGAGCAGATTTGTCTTCTACTAAAATTGTTCCACTGCAAATACCACCTGTAGGGAGGTGCTCCAAGTTGTAATCCAATATTTGACCAGAGTAGGTGCAGCTTATTTGGTTTCCAAGATTCAAATTGTTTTGGCTGATGCTAACCTCGTAGTCATCATAACATGAGGCAGGTATGCCCTCTGACACCATGAATACCTCGACGGTGAGTACACCATCTGGGATACTCAGATTGATTTGGTCATTGCAGACTAGGATAGGGGTCGCGCAAACATCCTCTGGGACTACGGTAGTAGCATTAGCGTTTAGGCTAGAAAATAAAACAAGGGAAAAAATCATCGAGGCATACCGATACCATCTTTCCAGGAGACTACTTGTAGTCCCAGAACATAAGTGTTTCATAGAATCTTTTTTTTGCTTTGAGACCACGAGGGGTACAAAACAGGTAAAGAATTTCTTAATCTATTTTTTAATATCGGTATATGGAATAAGGCAAGAAAAATAATGCCTACAAGGATTAGTAAACGAAGATTGCTAGATGTGGTTACACCTATTTCAAAAATATGATGTTAAATAATACTTGCCAGCCCTTTTTATACTATTGTCTAGATCTATTTCTGACTCCACTTGATTCACTATTACTTAGCGTCGCTTTTATTTTGTCATCCAGTAGTGTTTAGACCCTATATTTTATAATTTTGCAGGGCGCAATTTTTTGACTACTCGCCGACAAGGGTGGATTCTAAAAAAATGCTTGACCTTGATGGCGGCGGCATTTTTATGTTGACAGGCTTACTCAGGGAGTACACACTAAAAAATCTGGTATATATATGTACCTCACATTGATAATCATTGTCATTTCGCTTTTTGTAGCGATGCTTTTTTTAAACATATACTTTAGAGTTAATGTGTTTAAGCAGTACAAATATCTTACTCAGAATGATATTGATTTTGGCCCAAAACATATCTTTGATGATCAGAAAATGAGAAAAGAGATATTACCTAGGTACCCAGGCCATGAGGAGCAGATCCTAGCTTTTACCAGCAATCTTAGAAAATCCATAAAAATGGCTACGGTTTTAGTTGCATTAATTACCCTTTTTGGGGCTATTTTGATGTATTACAGACATGAAACCTAGAAATTTTTAAAGTAAAACACAAACATCATTATTGGTGGTATTATTTATTGCCATTCGAACGTTTATATGAAAACAACAATTTTAATGAAACCAATACTTTACTTTATCATAGCATTTAGCTTTTTTTCGTGCGATATTATCAATCCAGAAGAGGATATACCTGCATTCCTTGAGATAGAGTCTTTTAGCTTCAATGCCATTCCCAACTCAGGGAGCAATATGCACGATATCAAAGAAGGATGGGTCTTTGTAGATAATGATTTGATTGGAGCATTTGTTCCTGGCAAGCCATTTCCCATACTTAAGGAAGGAACATTTGAAGTAGTCGTCCAGGCAGGTATACATGAGGATGGCATAAGTGTAGCTACTAAGATTTACCCATATATGGATAGATATATTACAACCGTTGATCTTGTTCCTGGTGAGATTGCGACCATTAGCCCTGAGTTTGAGTATAGAGACAACATTGATTTTTTTCTTATTGAAGAATTTGAAAACTCTACCTTCTTCACTAATGACCGAAGCCGCATCGGCAATCCTGAAGTTACCTTTGAAGAAATCGGCGGCTTTGAGGGATTCTCCGGTAAGATTGTTTTGACTCCTGATAACCCGGAGGTGAATATTGCTACTAGTCAAGGATTTGCATTGCCGACTATTAGTTCTTCAGACACTTATCTAGAGATTAATTTCAAAACAGAAGTGCCTATTGCGGTAGGTTTAGTTGCCTCAGATGGGTTTGGAGGTACCACCCAAATTTACGCCAATGGATTAAACGCCACTCCAGAATGGAAGAAGGTGTACATAAATGTTCAAGAATCGATTGCTAATGTTCCATCTCCTGCTTATCAAGTAGGGTTTGGAGCGGAGCTGCCCTTTGGTCTTACCGAAGCCACGATTATGGTAGACAATATCAAACTCCTTCATTTTATTCGATAACTTGCAGTAGTTTATTTTTTACAGACCACACGCTTGATGCAAAGAAGAAAGATAGATTTATTTATCTATATGTTTTTTGATTTTGTCATGGCTATGCTAGCATGGACATGGTTCTTCAAATACAGAAAATCTGTCGAAGGATACGATGCTTGGTCAGAGGTACTTTATGACCCTAATTATATGATAGGTGTATTTGCCATTCCTATGGGCTGGCATATTTTGTATACCATCTTTGATGACTACCGTGACTTATACCGGCTCTCTCGATTGAGCGTCATGACTAAGACTTTTTTTCTCACCCTTGGTGGAGTAGTAGTCTTGTTTTTTACCTTATTACTCGACGATGTGATTCCCTCTCCGGAGTACTATCTGCATTCTTTTGTTTGCTTATTTATGCTCCATTTCTTTTTTACTATTGTATCAAGGATGGTTTTGTTGACCTTAGCCAGCAGGCGCTTGAAGTCTGGCCAGGTTACCTATAATACTTTGATTATCGGAGGTGATCAAAATGCCTTGGACCTATACCATGAGATTCAGGGCTTGGAAAAAGGACTAGGAAATAAATTTTTAGGCTTTGTAGATACCAATGGCAATAGCACTAAAGAGTTGGCTACCGCGCTGCCAGTGTTGGGTAAGCTTCAGGACTTGGATGAAGTTATAGAGAAGCATAGGATCGAAGAGGTTATCATTGCCTTAGAAAAATCAGATCATATAAAAACGAAAAAAATATTGAATAATCTGTACACATATGGTGAAACAGTATTGGTCAAGGTGATCCCAGATATGTATGATATTCTTTTGGGTACCGTTCGTATGAATCATGTTTTTGGAGCTGTTCTCTTAGAAGTGCGACAGGAATTGATGCCTCGATGGCAGCGGCTACTTAAGCGGTTTATAGACGTTTGTGCATCGAGTATTTTACTTGTCATTTGTTTGCCGCTATATATTTTTGCCGCTATACGAGTGCGCCTCTCCTCTGCTGGTCCTATTTTGTTTGAGCAAGAGCGCATCGGGCAGCATGGTCAACCATTTCTAATATACAAATTTCGCTCTATGTATACAGATGCAGAAGCGAAAGGACCACAATTGTCTCATACTGCAGATAGCAGAGTGACGAAATGGGGTCGTACTATGCGTAAGTATCGCATTGATGAGATACCCCAATTTTGGAATGTCATCAAAGGGGATATGTCTTTGGTTGGTCCTCGTCCGGAGCGAAAGCATTATATAGATATCATTTCTGCCAAGGCGCCGCATTACGTACATTTGCTCAAGGTCAAGCCGGGCATCACCTCATGGGGGATGGTCAAGTACGG
>CAKZVJ010000227.1 GCA_937923345.1 uncultured Saprospiraceae bacterium | reverse complement strand
TTTGGCGTGATTTTCTTTTAAAAATCATGACAAATTGAGTTTGAGAATCACCCCGTTTTTAGAGCAATAGTATTAAAAATGGTGTGATCATTTAGAGATCTTAAGATGTAGAATGTTTTATCTCAACGAAATATGATATTTATGAACATCCCTAGATAAACCATAAAAAAGCGCCTTACCCGCTAGCGGGTAAGGCGCTTTTTTTACCTAACGCTTAAAATATCACCCCTTCAAAAATGCCATCTTATCCATCATCTTAGGCGCTTCCATTCCATTCTTTTCTACAAACTTCATCAACTTTGACCATGACCCGGATTTTACCTTAGCCAGCGAATCT
Organism: uncultured Saprospiraceae bacterium; assembly: GCA_937923345.1. GTDB lineage: Bacteria > Bacteroidota > Bacteroidia > Chitinophagales > Saprospiraceae > JALZVN01. The sequence continues at coordinate 10,515 of CAKZVJ010000227.1, read as the reverse complement.
GCTATAGAATCAAACTTCTCTTCCAGTAGACTCATGTTGTCTAATTCTGACTTAGAAGGTGGGGTATAGCCTGATGCAATCTTAGCGTATAAAGTAGCCAACTTTTCTCTTAGTTCAGGTTCTGCTGCACCCACATAATTATCACCAGTAGTAATCACACTAGATTTCTTTAGCTCGGTTAGCGTAGGTAGCATTTTATCAACAATACTTTTAGCTCCAGGATTTTCAGCAGCCATCTTCTCAGCAAAGCTGGTCATTTCATCCATCTCGTATACGTGATAGGCCAGAGATTCGGACATGTCATATAGCTTAGTCGTCACTTCCTTATGTAGTTTTCTATCAGCTGCAGATAGGAGAGAAGTATTGTCGTATTCCACCACCAACTGTGTTTCATACTTTTGCTTACCCTTATTCAGTACTACTTTATAAGTGCCGGCACTCGCTCTTGGCGCTGTAAAACCACCAAAAGTAAAGGTCTTACCAGTAGCCATTTTAGGAGACTTTAGCAAATAATCCCAATTGACAATATTGATCCCTTTGGATTTACCAGCAGGGAGTTCTTTCACCAAATTCCCAGCAGCATCATATATTTCAAAATTCATCTTACCAAAAATGTGTCGCTTCTTTAAGTAGTAAATGATACTTGCATTTCTGTTCTTATTTGGACCTACATATTGCAACTCAGAACTAGCACCTCCAAATCCACTTTCTTCAATTAGCGTAAAAGGTTTCGAATCAAAAAAGTGAACATCCTTTTCTAAAACCTCAGAAGTCAATTGTCTAAGAGGGGAGATGTCATCCAATATGATTACTCCACGACCATGAGTCGCCATCACTAGATCGTTAGTCTTGGGGTGCATCTCTAGATGATGTACCGCTGTGGCAGGCATGTTGTTCGTAAATTTACTCCAGCCTTTGCCCCCATTGATGGTAACGTAGAGACCAGTCTCCGTACCTAAAAATAACAGGTCGGGATTTACCAAATCCTCTTGAAAACTTCTGGCGAAGCCACCGACATCTTCTGTGATAATATTTGTCCACGTAGCACCAAAGTCACTTGTTTTAAAAGCGTAAGGCGTTTTGTCATTCATAGTATGCCCATCAAATACAGCATAGGCGGTACCCTTATCGTGCACGCTCGCCTCTATATGATAGCACCATGTATTGGCTGGAAGTCCAGATATATTCTTACCGACTTCTTCCCAAGACTTACCCCCATTCTTGGTGACCTGCACCATTCCATCATCCGTTCCAGCCCATATGGTTCTTTCATCCAGAGAAGACTCCGCTATCGTAAAAATAGTACAGTGATTCTCCGCCCCAGAATTATCCTTAGACAGACCGCCGGAATTTTCTTGATCTTGTTTCGTTTTATTATCCGTCGTCAAATCACCAGAGATCTTCTGCCAGGTATCCCCCATATCATCAGACATGTGCACAAACTGGCTACCTATATAAATACGATCAGGCTTATTCGGACTCAATGCGATAGGGGCATTCCAATTGAAACGCAATTTAGGATCTCCTTTTACTGGTAGCGGTTGGATTGTCTTTTGTTGATTTCTATCAATATCATATCGCCATACATTTTCGGCCCCTTGCATCTCTGAATAGATTATAGGTTTAGTAGAATGTTTCAACACTCTGAACCCATCTCCAAATCCAACATTATTCCAATCCCTTGCTTCAATCCCACCAGGTGAATTCGACGGTCCCCACCAAGATCCATTATCCTGCAGACCACCATATATATTATACGGCTCGGCATCATCAAGAGAGATATGATAGAATTGCGATACAGGTAAGTTAGCCACAATGTCTAGCGTAGTACCACCATCCCAAGTTCTGTAAACACCACCATCGGTAGCAAAATACATTCTATCAGAATCCTTAGAATCGAAAAGTATATCATGGATATCGGCGTGCATTGCACCAGCACTTTTGAAGGTCTTCCCCCCATCCTTACTTATAGACCCGAACAAACCAGCCTTCACTAGAGCATCCGGATTTTGCGGATCTACTACGATACGAGAAAAGTAAAACGGGCGTACTACCAATCCAAAATCTCCATTCAGTCGAGTCCAAGAACTACCGGCATTGTCAGATCGATATAGCCCATTTTGTTCGCTGTCCTCGGACTCAATTACGGAGTAAACAATATTTGAGTTCGAAGGCGCCACCGCAATCGCTATTCTACCTAACTGTCCAGCAGGAAAACCATTTCTCAATTCATTCCAAGTCTTCCCACCATCGACAGACTTAAATAATCCGCTTTTGGTGCCACCAGAATTAAACGACCAGCCTGTTCTACGGAATTCCCACATAGAGGCATATAAGACATTCGGATTGTTAGGGTCCATGATCAAATCTGCACACCCTGTTTTTTGATCTACATAAAAAATCTTTTCCCAAGTCTGGCCAGCGTCCACGGACTTATAGACCCCTCTCGTTTCGCTGTCACCCCATAGCGCTCCCAGTTCTCCAGCATAGATAGTATTAGGATTATCTGGATGTACGATGATGTTACTTACTCTCTCAGACCCCTCAAAAGGAAGCTTCGTCCAGTTCTGTCCACCATCAATCGTTTTATAGATACCATCTCCAATACTCGTACTATTCCTAGTCCAGGTCTCTCCCGTACCTACATAGATAGTGTTGTCCGGATCATGCGGGTCGACACATACCTTTCCGATAGATTGTATGTAGTCATCAAAAATAGATTCAAAAGAAGCACCTCCATTGGACGACTTCCAAACGCCGCCACCAGCTGTACCAGCGTATACAATTCTATTGTTTGTTGGGTGCGCTTCGAGGTCAGATATACGACCGCTCATCAGAGCAGGACCAATTTGTCGAGCGCTGATATCACCAAACAGTTCTTTACCTTTTAAGGTAACTTCAGTTTGACTGAATAGATCAGCTTGCGTGAAAAAAAATAATAGGGTAGTGTATAGGAGTATCCTTTTCATTGTAGTTTGTTTTATGACCATTCAATGCTCTAGAATAGAAACATTAAATAGATTCCAGGATTTAAAAAAAAGAAACCCCGACGAAATGAGAATTCGTCAGGGTTTCTAGAAGATTATTTTTTACTTATTGTTACCGCTTGGCTGAGAAGTCGGAGCAGTAGTCGGTTGTGATGTTGGAGCAGTTGTAGGCTGCTTTGTAGGTGCATCACCAGGGAACATCAAAAGACTTTCATCAACTTCCACATTCGTTTCTATCTTGTCTAATTTTATAGCTTGGCCTTGTCCTCCTTTCAATCCATTGTACATTGAAAACGGCATAAACAATCCATCTACCTCATCATATTCACTAAATTTAGTTTGCGATACTTTACCTTGCATTGGGCCTGAAGGGATTGCAGATTCGCTACCGAGCAACACCATTGATTCAACATCAAAAAAGTAAAACTCTATATTGTCAACCTTTTCGCCGTCCACTGTCATAGGCTTCTTTGTCAGTTTGAGCTTATGTGCATCCGTTCCATCAAATGACTCTGTTCCTGCTAACTCTGCAGTGTATCCTAAATTTTTGTAGTTGAGCAATGCATCCGGAAAATCCTCCACTGTATTCTTAAAGTTTTCAGTATCTTCAGATGTCGCCTTTTCTGGCTTCATTGTTTGAAAATTTGTATTCCATAATGTCTCACCGTCATAGACTCCTTGCATCAAACTCATTCCTTGAAGCGATACTTTTGTATAGGTCTTTCCATCCTTACAACGGACTATTTCTACAGGAATTTCCATTCCGCCTTGATTCACTTTAGCACTCATTTTCATGTTTTCCACCTTCGACCATGCGTCTTTTCCACCGATAGCCTCATAATAGCCATCTATAATGTCGTCTGCCGTCTGTGCAAAACTCAAAATGGAGAAAAAACTCATTGCGAAAATCAGGAAGTAACCTTTACTCTTGTTCATACTTTTAAATTGTTTATTGATCAAATATTTGTTCGAATTTAATTCAAATTATGGTTCCTCTACTTTTTTTTCGATAGAATTATCTAAAATACCGACTATTCACTTCTTGTTGCTTGATTTACTCACTTTTAACCTTATTATTAACTTTTGTACCTAGGTCATTATGTATAGTGTGATTTGGGGGATCCCCTCGATAAAAAAATCTCGGGTCGGGTCATCCAGTGGTCCGCTGACGCTTCCGTCTTTCGTTTCGTTACCCTACACTCTAGACTGGGCTCCTTTCGTCGCCCACACTTACTACCCCTATCCCGGAAGAGTACACCTATATTATAGCTGTTCCATTTTTTCTCATCCTCGTTCAGTAAATGCAAGGGCCATGGATTGAATTGGATGGAGAGGTAGGGTGCTAATATAGCATCGACTTCCTGTGCAAGTATTAAAACGAAAAACTAAACTGGCTAATATATTTAGAATAGTAGAAGAGATAAATGATAAAGAAGCGAATCATCTGCAGGCCATGCTTGTAAGGAAATCCTATCTGCATGACCTGCAGTAACACCTGTTCTCTTCTAGTGTTTACTAGAATTAATATGCTCGATTCTAAATCCGATATTAAGAGAATAGGGGATAATTCGGATGGTCCCTTGACAACGTTTTTGGGAAAACATTGCTTATTCTATTCTCGGTTTATGTATCGCAAGAATACGACAATATTTGAATCTACAAAGCGATTATATTTCAAAGTTTTCCACAATTTTTGAGATGTTCAAAAAGACTTATTTCAAATATTTATAATGTCTATGTATATGTCTCTTAAGCACATATAGGTAGTTCATCATTTGAGCTGCTTGTATCGAAAGCAGTCCGTAGTGTGGTCATTGACCATACCACAAGCCTGCATAAATGCATAGCAAATAGTACTGCCGATAAACTTAAATCCTCTTTTTTTAAGGTCTTTGCTCATCTTATCACTGATAGGAGTGGTCGCCACGGCATCATCCAATGTTTTGAGCGTATTGACAATGGGTTTCCCATCAACGAATGACCAGAGGTACTCTGAAAAATCTTCTCCAGACTCCATCATCTCTAGATAGAGTTTAGCATTAGTGATGAATGCATTTACCTTCAACTTGTTTCGTATGATACCCGGATCTGCGAGGAGTTTGTCTATCTTCTTCTGATTGTACTTCGCCATTTTTGCCGCATCAAAATTGTCAAACACTTTTCGATAGTGCGCCCGCTTGTTCAATACGGTGATCCAACTTAGCCCCGCCTGCGCTCCTTCCAGATTCAGCATTTCGAACAAGTGCTGATTGTCATATTCTGGGACACCCCATTCTTCATCGTGGTATTGGATGTATAGTTCTGAAGATAGGCACCACTTACATCTTTTCTTTTTATCCGGCATACTTTCTTTTATAGATTTGGTCTACAAGATAGGTTTCGGAATTCGAAAATTCGGTTTATCTCATTTCTTATTTTTATGGACCATTAAACAAACATTTTTTTTCGGATAAGGATAGGAGTAGTGGGCGATCTTGGAGCCCAGTCCGTGCGGAGGCGTAGTGGCGCTGTAAGGGACCGAGCTACGGATAGCCTGGCCACTTGCGCGGGCAGGTTTGGTGTATAAGCAGCAAGTGGATCCGCCAGAATAATTATAAATTATAAATTGTGAATTGTGAATGCTAAGCGTGCGTGTTCAAAGTACTCATGTTCAAAGTTCTCATGTGCGAAGTTCTCATGTGCAAAGCGCCCATGCTTAAAGCTATCATGTTCAAAATTGTTTTAGCTGTAGATTAAATATCCAACTTGTAACTTAGTATGCAATGGGAGTAATACAAAATTTTTAAATATCTATCTTACATTGGAACACATCAAAGAAGCAATTCATAATTCATAATTCACAATTCATCATTCATCATTCATCATTCATCATTCTATAGCTATCGCTTAAACAACTTGCCCTTTACATGTTGTTCTAAAAAGGCTTCTTTGTAAGAATTGCCTAAGGGGATTTCTTCTCTACCTATCATGATGCTGTCGATGTCTATGGACTCGATGCGGTTCACATTGATGAGGTAAGACTTGCTCACTCTAGCAAAAATATCTTTGGGCAATTGGCTGAAAATGGTTTTGATGTTGAGGGCAGTCATATACTTGTCATTGTCCGTGAATATCATGACGTAGTCCTTCATGCCTTTGATGTACTGGACCTCCTGAAAGTAAAGTTTGATGTACTTCCTATCCGACTTGATGTAAAAGTAGTCTTCCTTGATGTCTTCTATTTCCGTGTACTCCTTTTTTTGTAGGGCTAGTATCTCACTCGCTTTATTGATGGCCTTCAAAAATCGGTCAAAGCGAATGGGCTTGAGAAGGTAGTCGACGACATCTTGTTCGAATGCTTCGATGGCAAACTGAGGGTAGGCGGTGGTCAGAATGATGGCCGCGTCCGTTTTTATAGACTTGATGAAATCTATACCGTTGAGCCCAGGCATCTCGATGTCCAAGAAAATAATATCGACCGTATGAGCTCGTAGAAACTCACTAGCCTTGATGGCATTGGAAAACTGTTCCTTTATCACTAGCCAATCTATCTCATTGACATGGAGTTCTATACCTTTGCGCGCGAGAGGTTCATCATCTACTATGATACAAGACAGTGGATTCATATTTGTATTTCTAGGTGTACGGTAAAAGTATCTGCTTCTTCTTTAATGCTCAAGGTATGTTTTTCTGGAAATAATAAGTGTAGTCGCTTTTTGACGTTGTCTAAACCAAACCCGCTGTACTGCGCATCATTGATAAAGCCAGATCTATTGCCGACTGAATTTTGACAATGGAAAGTTAGGACGTCCTCGTTATATTGCCAAGACGCTTTGATCCACGACTGCTTGTCCTCAGAGGTGGCCGAGTGCTTGCAAGCATTTTCTACAAAGGGCAGAAAGAGAAGGGGAGCTATCTGTATATTTCGAGTGTCGCCTTCCTGCTTGATGTCTATGTCAAGGTTTTCTCTACGCATCAGTTCGAAGTCAGTGTACTGCTGCAGAAACTCTATTTCCTTGCTGAGCGAAACAGCATTTTTATTGGCATCATAGGTCTGGTAGCGCATCAGATCTGACAACTTGAGGATGGTGTCCGGAACCTTGGCGGGACTCTCCTTGGACTGGACGTACATATTATTGAGCACATTGAAAAGAAAGTGCGGATTGATCTGCTTCTTTAGGTTGTCTACTTCTGCAGCATGCTTCACTTCCTCCAGCTTGCGGAGCTCTTCCTGTTTGGTAAAATTTATTTTAGAGATTTTGATGGCGATGGCTAATCCCAACAAACCCGAGGTATATATAATGGAGTAAATAATGCTGTAGACTAAGTCTGTCGGTCCTTCAAAATCCTCAGGAATGAAAGTGATCCAATTGACCAGGGCTATATTGATAAGTACGGTCAGTCCAGTCAAGAGGATATAGGTAGCGATTTTTTGATTGTTGAAAAACTTGGGAATCAGGTAGTATAAGTTGACGTATACCATGAGCATATCGAGGCCTATGGCAATGACAAATTCTTTGTAAGCTCCAAGAGGCTCTGTCAGTCCTACAAGTGAAAGAAATTCGTCGATGTAAAAGAAGAACCAAAACAAGAGGTGCCTTAGTATCCAAAACTTAGGACTATAGAAAAAATTGTTACTGCGCATTCTATTTTTTTATATCACTCAATCTTGCATGTGCCACCATACCTTGATGGACAAGTCGACCTTAAATTTGTCTTTAGCCTAGCTTCTATCCATCCAAGATGAAGCTAATACTGCAAAATTAGTCTTTGTCAGCTATCCCTGCAATTGCAATGTATAATTAAATATATCCTTTCTATAATAAAAAGGTCCTTTCGTATAAAGTCGCTGAATCCAGGGATTATCTGCCCTAAATTGCTCTCAATAACAACATTAAAATCTCATACATGCAGTAAGCTTTACTTATCAAATTCACTAAACCTTTAAATTATTATTATGACAGTAAGATGGAGAATATTTGTAACAGTGCTCGTTTTAGTAGCCGCATTGAGTTCATGTAAGGATGATAGCACCGAAATGTTACCCTTGGATGAATTTGCCGAAGCGCAAAATGAGCAATTTCATGTACACACTAGATCTTGTAATTTGGATGCTAAAATGGAGAGCTTGATGCGTGATGAATCGTATCGGAAGCAGCACGAAGAAAAGTTTACAAAAGTCAATGCGGCCTTGAGTGATATCAAGACTAGGACGAGTTGTAGTAATCCTACTATAGTACCCATGGCCATTCACTTTCAGGGCATCAGCAATCCTGATGCGGCTTGTCTCACTGCGCTTGCCCAAAGCCAGGTAGATATTTTGAATAAAGATTTTACGGGAACCAATACAGACATCCTCAACTGGACAAGCCAAGCGGCCAGTTTTTTTCCTGGGGCTTCCAATGGAGAAGCGTGCTTGCAGTTTTGTCTCGCAGATACAAATCACCCAAATGGTTATGGCTTGTCAAATGGTGCCCCAGCCGTAACGGTCAATAAGACAAATGGAGATTCTGATGCGAACTGGAGTGGATACATCAATATCTTTGTGAGAGCAAACACAGGTGTATTGGGATATTCTCCATTGGGTGGATCTGGAAACGGCGATGGTGTAGTGGTTGACGCTACTGCATTCGGTACCGGCAGTGGATGTGGGAGCGTGAGTCCCAACGCACCCTTCAATCTAGGACGAACATTGACACATGAATTGGGTCACTACTTGCTACTGGATCACATCTGGGGGAATGGATGTAACGTGGACGACTTGGTAGCAGATACTCCTGATCAACAACAAGAGTACTATGGTTGCCCTAGTCAGGGGGCCTCTTCGTGTGGCTCTAATGATATGCACATGAGTTATATGGACTACAGCAATGATGCTTGTATGTATATGTTCTCGGCAGGGCAAACTGCTAGAATGGAAGCGTATATTTCTTCTAGCTTAGGTAACGTCACAGGCAATGCTGCAAATGTATGTTCTACTTCTGGTACAACAGGTGGATCTACAGGTGGAACTACTGGAGGTACAGGTGGAGGCACTACTGGGGGAGGCACAACGGTGACCTGCGAGACCCCTAGTGCTGTATCGGTGGCCAACATCACTAGTACTTCTGCTGAACTAAGCTGGACAGCGGAGCCCAACGCAAGCCAATATAGAATTCGTTACAGAGAATCGGGTACAAGTACTTGGAGCATAAGCAATACTACCAATACGACGGAGGTACTTCAGAACTTAATGGAAGCAACGACTTATCAATATCAGGTAAGAACACAGTGCCCTGCGGGATGGACTGCATATACCAGCATGGCTACTTTCACCACTGATACAGCCGTAAGTACCTGCGCGGCACCCGGTAGTGCTACGGTAACGAACTTAAGTCCTAATTCTGTGCATGTAACTTGGGCTGCCATCCCACAAGCGATTCGATATAGAATTCGATTTAGAGAATTAGGCACGAGTGCGTTCACCGTTTTTTCTCCAACCAATCCCTCTAGAAATTTGACAAACTTGAAGGCGGGAACTACCTACCAGTATCAATTGAGAACAAGGTGTCCTTCCGGATGGACTACATGGAATAGTATGAGTACATTCACTACCGAGGGTACTACCACAGCTGCAAATGTATTGACCGTCAAACTCACACTAGACAACTATGGCTCAGAAACAACTTGGGAGCTAGTCAATGAGAATGGTAATGTCATCGAAGACGATGGTCCTTTTCAGGATGGTCAAGCGGGCACATTAAAAGTAAAAACTTTTGAAGCAGAAGAAGGGTGCTATACGCTTTATATTGATGATTCCTACGGGGATGGTATCTGCTGTAATTATGGAGAAGGTTCTCTAGAACTATTATTAAACGGAGTGGTAATTGGAGAGTCTGATGGACAATTCGGATACTACGATTATATTGATTTTTGCATCACTGCAAATGGATTCAAAATGGGGGATAGAAAAAGAGACGCAAAGAAGGCACAAGCTCAAGAAAAGCATCCTCCCCGCGTAGCAAACCATTAAGGTTTTGATGAAGTCAAATACTTACTGATAGGAGGTGCCGCAAAGTGCGGCACTTCCTTTTTTTGAATAATTTTTTACCTGAGTATTTGCTAGCCCTTAAGGTGCTGTTCACAGTTGTACCCGTTGACCCTTCATTGAATAATTCAAGTAAGTTGCTGCATCTGCATCACAGAACATGTTAGATTTCCCCCTTAATATGTTGTTCAAAAGCGGAACGCTTCCTCACATCAAAAATCACAATACAAAATTGAACTACTCATATTATGATATCGAAAGCGTAACGCTTCAGTGTACAATTCAAAATTGATTTATCCATTACACAATATTGGAAGCGGAACGCTTCAGCTCTTCAATTCATAATTCTGCAATATTGGAAGCGGAACGCTTCACCCTACAATTTATAATTCACCATTGAGTCCACTCCGGAAGGTAGCGGATTGCAAAAAATGAACTATTTTGGATGAGATTTTTTATTGTAGAAATTCAGTGATGCTTGAGCATCAGTGGATTGAGAAAATGAAAAATATCGCCAAAAGA
>CAKZVJ010000226.1 GCA_937923345.1 uncultured Saprospiraceae bacterium | reverse complement strand
GCCAAGATGTACTGGACACGATTGGCTTCGAGTTTGACATGATTATTATTAGACTCATATTTGATGAAGTATTCGGTATTGACCTCCTTATCTTGATTTGAGAGAGCAATAGCCTTTTCTTCTAATCGTTTATTCATCATAGCCAGTTCTTGATTTTGGAAAACCAAATCTTCGTTAATTTCTTTTTGTCCAATAAAGCGACTTCGGAACTGATAGACTAGTCCGCCAAGCAATAATAATCCTGTAATCAGCAAGGCAGTGCTAAGGCGATAGTTCTTTACTTTTTCGGCTTCATTTTCTTTTAGCAAAACCTGCATTTCAACTGAATCTCTCAATATTTGTTCTAACAATCTCCCAGAGGATTCATCCAATTTCAGTTTCGTCTCTGCGTTGTTCAGACTATCTTTAATCAGCATATGGGTATGAATATCCATACTCAAGCTTGGATCTACTAAGGATACTTTTGAAAGATATGCGTACCTTTTAATACTCTCTAACTCAAAATTCTCGTGATCATACTCCTCCATATTTTCGAAGATACGTTCAAATTGATCTAATGCAGCTCTATATTGACCGTCTAAATAGAGTGTCTTCCCAAGTAAACCTCGACTAGTTTGTACAAGGAGCTTCCTACCCAATGAAATAGACAAGTCAAGTGCTTTTTCGTAACTTGAAATTGCTTTTTTATAATTTCTTTGTAGACTTTCGATATCTCCTAATCCCTGATAGGGTATCATCAAATCTCTAGGGTTTTTTGATTCTTTAATTGTCTTATTGTAATAGTAAGCCGCACTATCATATTTCATCATGGCTACATAACATCCCCCTAAATTATTGTAGACTCTGTATGTGGATTGATGGCCTTTTGGCATATGATGTAGACTTTTTTTCCGATACGATAATGCTTTCTCATAATCTGCAATGTTACCCATATAGATATTACTGATACCCGTATAGAGAGAAACATAATAGATAGAGTCTTTGAAGCCTGAAGCCTTCATCTTTTGCTCTCCTGCCAAAAAGATGTCAATGGCCTCCTCTTTCTTATCCATAGTAATAAACATGCTAGCCTTGTTAAGCCTTAAGCCAATATCATGTTTTTGACAATCGACACTATCTGGATGGCAAGAAGACGCTATGCCTTGATCCAGTATGGCAATAGCTTCCTCAGTCTTGCCCTGCACACGATTCATAATAGCCCTCAAGGATGAAAGGTGCTTTGTGTATTTCTTGTCTGGATCTTTCGAGGCAAGCTTCAGAGCCGCATCAAAATATTGGTCTGCTTTTTCATACAACGAAAGATCTTTGTGATACCTTGCTAAAACGATATTAGCAAATAATATAGAACGATGACATGAATCTGGTATAATTTGCACTAAAGAGTCTAGTTGAACTTTAAGCTTTGCCTTATCGAGTTTTTGATATCTTTTATAAAATACCTCTAAGTCTTTGGACATTTTATCGTCGCAAATATTGTACTGGGCGAAGAGGTTAAGCGACATGTAAAAAAACAAGGAAAAGGCTAAACCCCTTTTTAAGAGTGTGGTATACATTGAGTTTGTTGTGTATGTTTGAAATGTGTGGTCGGAAGGAAAGATAGTTATTTTAGCCAATAAATTAATAGCAAAAGACTTATTTTTAATCAAGATATAGAGCAGGCCTGAAGCATGCTAAGTTCTTATCTCATCCAACTCCTTAGTCACCTCTAAATACTTTATCCACAGTCGCGCTTGATTTTTTCCACTGTGGTCAGTGGCTTGGTTAATATAGTTCACAATATCTTGGAAGCTTTTCTGAATTGACGATGGAATTGCATTGTCCTCACACCAAGCATAAAAATCATTGTAGCGTGCCATGACTTTTTCTTTTTTGTCTCCGGGTAAAATTTGTATATTGTAGTAGGCGGGGTATTCTAGTAGATTGATATAAAAATCATGAGGTGCTATTAAATTTAGAGATAATGCTTCTTGATAAAGGTCCGGCAGGTGCAGCACATTTAATACGGAAATGGTAGGCGAAATTTTAAAGGTAAGATTTTTGTATAGCCTAATCTTTTCGCGATTATGGAGGAATAGTTTCCAGTTCATTTCTTTGCGGATGTATTCACCTAGTGTTTGTGTAGCGTCTATGCTGGCTAGGATTTCTTCTTGCGTGAAAGCAGGCAAAATCTTTTCTTCTTTCTTTTTTGCATCCTTATTATCTTCAGACTCATTAGACTTATTGTCCTTCTTAGGGTACACTACTCTCCAACCTGGATCTTCTATTTCTTTACCGGTGGCCTTGAATTTTATTTTATTCGCTTCTCCAATCACTGTCGTATTGTGAACAATACAATCTGGATAAAAATTGGCGATGAAACGCTTACAAATCACATCATAAATATTCCACTCTTCCGCTACCAAATTGAGTTGTACTCCCGTGGGTATAATCGCGTGGTGATCGGTCACTTTCTTATCGTCAAAAACGCGTTTGCTTTTGCGAATTGCGCTGGCCATTAATGGTTGAATCAAGGCGCAGTAGCCACTCATTCCTTTAAGGATGCTGCCAATATTTGTTGATTTGTTGATTAGGCCTTCGGCCAATATTTATTGATCCGTCAGTACAATCTTTTGGCCTTCGGCCTTTATTCGTTGAATTGGCCTTCGGCCTATGTTCTTTGATTTGGCCTTCGGCCTGTGAATGAAAGATTCATAATACTACATATTCATAAATGTTTCTTTTATCTTCTTCTTGTAGGTCCGACCGACTCGGAGTTCTTTTCCGTTTTTCAATTTAAGGGTAGTAGAATTGACTCTCTCTACGTGATGTACATTCACGACAATCCCCCTAAATGTCTGTACAAAC
>CAKZVJ010000225.1 GCA_937923345.1 uncultured Saprospiraceae bacterium | reverse complement strand
AATCAAGAGGAGCAAACAGATTATTTTGTAGATACCTGCAGATCCCTTTTTGCAGTGAGAGAATTCTTAAACAATAACAGCGAGAATATAGCTTGGGGAAAGATAAACTTAGTCTTGCATAGCAATCAGTGGACGGGAATGTCGATACCAGTTATGCCTGACGGAGAACGCACGAGTGTAGAATCAGTATTCGAAAGTATACAAGATGAAACTTTTCTGCCTTTAGGTAATTCGATTGTAAATCAGGATACAGGGATGAATTTTATCTCTTGTGGATTAGGAAAAAATAAAGACTTGCTGTATGCGATGCAATTGGCTTTCGGTGGTTTTGATGATCAGCAGCCTAGCATAAATTCTTCTGAAGATTTTGTTTATTTTGGATACGATGAGCGCCAACAAGTAGTAAGTAGAAAACTAAGTCCTTATTATGCTTTTTATCGAACTGCCTACAAGCCAGCAGATCTTCATATTGAAAGGCAGTTTCAAAATAGATACCCTAACGTGCCGATTGATTGGTTAGCGGCTATGAATACTAAAAACGCTACTGATGAAGTAGACGTTTTTCATACAAAATTTAATGTGCCCATAGTTTGGAATGTGGCATTAGATGTGCCCGCAGAAAGAGTGCAGATAGAATCAAAGTATGACGAAATTGATTTTGTGCGTGCGCAAGAAGATTTGATGGAGTTATTAGAGAAGTATAATATCCCGATTGAAAAATTTAGATGGAATATTTCTATCACAGAAAAAGAAGGGAAGGCGCAAGCGACTATAAAGGGAAAGTCTACGGTAGTTTGTGTGCTGGCTTCTAGTTAGTCGAATTGGCTGTTCTTGCGTGTGCGGAACCACCAAAGCACACCAAAGTGCAAAGCTCTTAAGTTCAAGTCACCAAAGCCTATTTTTTTCACTTTGGTGACTTGTACATGCTTACATTGGCTTTGGTGAACTCTGGTGGTTTCGAACGAGACGCTTTTGCTGTAAAATTATAATTGGTAACCAAAATAAAATTATGATAATACAAATACACTTTTTCAACCTATAAATTTTTTATTATGAAAAATGTAATGATTTTAATAGTCGGTTTATTCACACTTTGTATTAGTGTGCAAAACGTAAATGCTCAAAACGTAAATTTTAAAAAAGGAGATGTATTGTATGTGTATGCCTACAATGGATTAAATCTAAGAGCAGAACCCTCGACCAGTGCTCCAGTAGTAGAGAAGCTAGATCATGCTGATGAGGTAGAAGTGCTACAAGTGGTGCCCGAAAGAAAAGAAATTGATTTTCGAAATAGCCACTGGATTGAAGTGAGTGCCTATGGGAAAAAGGGCTACCTCTTTGGAGGCTATCTTTCCGCTGTGGAGCCGATGTATTTAGATGCAGAATCTTTTGATTGTGAGGCAGAGGTGTATTATATGGATTGGGTTTTGGATATGCTAGGAGATGCATTGCCTGTGGTCCAGAATGAAGAGATGCCTAAGGGTAGTGCTTGGTCTATAAGTGAAGAGGAGACAACTACGTTTACAAGTTATGCCTCAGGGGATATGCTGTATTACAAAACGGGGCCGGATACGGATAGCTACTATTTTGAAAGTATGCAATTGAACTATAACGATGTGCTCAATTTTATGGAGTATCTAGTAGCTTGTCAAAATAGATTTTGTCCTATTAATGAAGATGCTGAAAAGGCTATCTTCAAGCCTATAAAAAATATTTACGGGGAGCTGGTGAGGGTAGACTGTACGGCGCCGCTGGCTATAAGTGCACAGCAGAAGGGAGCGAGAATGATAGTAAAGATGGAAACTTGTTTATAGAGATCTTTTCTTCGGTGCCTTGAATACGTGAGAAGAGCTTCGGTGCCTTCGGTGGTAAAATGAACAAGTGAGCGCTGCATTTTTTACGAGTGCAAAAAAAATACCACCGAAGGCACCGAAGCATCTCTGTCAAGAACAAGGCACCGTAGAAAACGCGTAGTGCCGCAGGCATGAAGCTCGACAAGCAGAGCGCGTAGGGATAAGCGGTAGAAGCGATACCGACTTTTTCGTCGGTACTAGCGGATGACGCGGTCACGCCAATTTGTTGGCCGTGATAGCTCCTCCTGTAAATAAAAATTATCTATGAACATGGCATCCTAAAAACGCTTATCTTTAATCCATAAATATTAACGCTTGCGCCAACTGACTATACTTCTATTGATGCTCACCTGTACTTACATGACGGTAAGGGCGCAGCAGTACAATTTTATCAAATATAATGTGCAAGAGGGGCTGCCGCAGTCGCAAGTCTACGACCTGTATCAAGATAGCAAGTCGTACTTGTGGATGGCGACGCAAGGTGGGGGTGTCTGTTCTTTCGATGGTGCCAACTTTACGACGCTGACCATGAAAAATGGCTTGCCGTCCAACTATATTCATACCATATATGAAGATGAGGATGGCGCGCTGTGGTTCGGTACTAAAAAGGGGCTCGCGCAATATCAGCAACAAAAAATAAGCTACGGAAAACCGGAAGAGCGAATCGTGTATGCCATCGCTCCGCAGACGGATAGTACGCTGTGGGTCGGGACGGATAAGGGATTGTATGTGTTCCATAAGCGCAGGAAGCGATATCAAAAACATAGGGTCGATCCGAAGTTGAATATAGCTAGGGTGAATGATCTGCTACAAATCAAAAATGAATTGTGGGTAGCGAGTACGAGGGGTTTATTTATCTTGAAAGATAAAGAGGTAGAGTTAATCGATGTGAGTGACGGGCTCTTGAGTGAGGATGTGAAAGATCTGGAACTAGATAAAAAAGGGCAAGTCTGGGTGGCGCAATTTGCAGGCGGACTGAGCCGTGTTTCCGCCCGCAGAAAACAAGTACAAAAATCTTATAGCGCGGCAAATCTGCGGATGGCTCAACATGTATATTTAGGCAAAGAAAATAAAGTTTGGGTAGGTACGCAGGATAATGGGATACAAATATTGAATACTGGTGAAGATACTTGGGAAACGATTTCCGAAGAGCTAGGGCTCGCCCATAATAATGTGCAGTCTATCCTGTCTGATCACTGGGGCAATGTTTGGATTGCTACTTCAGGTGGTGGAGTGAATAAATTTTTGGGACAATACTTTACACACTTCAATAGCAACACAGGACTCAATGGAAATAGAATTTATGCCATCGCAGAAGCCAACACGGGGGCGATGTGGTTGTCGGTGGATGACAAGGGAGTGACGGTGATTGACTCTGCTGGAATACGAACGGATATAGATCAGCGATACATAGATACCAAGTGCAATCATATCATGCAAGACAGTGAGGAGCGGATGTGGATGAGTACCGCTGGCGGTGGATTGGTGATGCGTGATAGCGCGGAGTATTGGGTGTTTAATGAGTTGGACGGGCTGCCGAGTAATTGGATAAAGACGACTATTCAAGATACGCTAGGATATATTTGGGTAGGGACTTATGCCAACGGATTAGGTCGGTTGGTGTCGGTAGATTCTTTAGGCATCAAAGTGGAATTGTTCGATACGAGTTCTGGTTTGCCTGACCCATTTATCACCGTCTTGGCTAAAGATAGATTGGGCAAGATATGGTTTGGGACGAAACAGGGAGGCATCGGATATATTGAGGGCTCGCAAATCATCAGTGCCACGGAGGATAGTGGTTTGCCAAAAGTAGGTATCCGGTCTATCGCATTTGATGCGGCCAATCAGATTTGGATAGGCACGGCTGGAAGAGGATTGTATCAAAGTGAAAGCATAGAGTCGCTACTGAAATTTAAAAAATGGACTGCTTCGAAATCTTTGACTAGTGATAATATTTATCAGCTTATTTTTGATCAAGAAGAAAACTTGTGGGTGGGATCGGAGCTAGGAATGGATAAACTTAATTTTGAACAAAGTCAGTTTGCAAATTTGCAACACTTTGGTAAGAATGAAGGCTTCTTGGGTATAGAAACGTGTCATAATGCGGCGACTTTAGATAGTGAAGGCAATCTCTGGTTTGGGACACTCAATGGTCTCAGTAAACATAAGCCAGGAAAGACGCAAATCAAATTAGCCCCTCCTAAGATTCACTTTACAGAAGTGAGTTTGATGTATAAGCCTATAGCGGATACGGAGTACGCGCATTATGCGGTCGGGGATTCTCTTTCTTCACGAATGGTGTTTAAGCATTCGGATAATAATATTGGATTTGAATTTAGAGCGGTCAACTTGGATTATCCTATGGGTATGTCCTATGTGTGGAAATTGGATGGGTATGATGAGGACTGGTCTCCTGCCTCCAAATCAGAGGCCATTAATTTCACTAATTTATCGCCTGGCAATTATCGCTTTATCGCGAAAGCTAGAAATAAAGCGGGGCTAGAAAGTGAGGCGATTAGTACTCGGTTTGAAATCAAGCCTGCGATATGGCAATTGCGTTGGTTTCAAATAGCAGTCTTGGTGGCCTTGGGTCTCTTGGCGTTTTTGTTTTTTAAGGCGCAAATCAAAAAAGTAAAAAAGAAGGAAGCGGCAAGGCGTGCGCAATTGGAATTGGAAAATGAACTGCTGAACTTGGAACAAAAGGCACTGCAGTTGCAAATGAATCCACATTTTATTTTCAATGCGCTCAATAGTATTCAGTCTGTCGTCGTTACACAGAAAACGGATATCGCTCGAGACCAGATTCAAAACTTTGCAGGACTGATGAGAGGCATTCTGACTAATTCTAAAAAGCAAAGAATTACCCTGCAAGAAGAATTTGATACGATTGATAAATATCTAAGACTGGAGCAGTTTTGTCAGAATAAGCCTTTTGATTTTGAAATACATTTGCCTGCTAATCATGACTCAGATGAGATAGAAATACCGCCGATGATGATTCAGCCCTTTGTGGAAAACGCTGTTTTTCATGGCGTGTCTCACCTGGAGGAAAAGGGCTTGATCCAGGTCGTGTTTACAATCGAAAATGAAATTTTATCTTGTGCGATTATAGATAATGGAGTGGGGCGTAAAAAAGCTGCTGCGATGTCTACCCAAAAAGCAGGACATCAATCTGTAGCTTTAGAGGTGACTCGCCAGCGTTTGGAAAGCCTGCGTGGGGCAAAGAAATATACTGCCTTCTCTATAGATGATGTGCTGAACGAAGCAGGGGAGGTGAGGGGAACTAAGGTGAGTCTGAAGCTTCCTTTAGAATTGACGTTTTAATAACAAGAATGCATGGAAAAAATAAAAGCTGTAATAATAGATGATATGCAAGACGCGCGTCAGGTGCTTGCGAGTGACTTGGCGCAACATTGTCCAGAGATAGAAATAATTGGCGAGGCAGATTCCGTAGTGTCCGGTGCGAAGCTGTTGCGGAATACCAAACCAGATTTAATTTTCTTGGATATCCTCATGGGGGATGGAACGGGATTCGACCTGTTAGATATATTTCCGAATATGGATGCCAAGCTCATTTTTATTACCGCCAGTGATGAATTTGCTATCAAGGCATTTCGTTTTGCTGCCATCGATTATTTGCTCAAGCCGCTCAATACGCAACAACTAAAAGAAGCGGTTCAAAAGGTGAAAGACCAAATCAATACTTCCCCAGAAAGTATCTCTCTCCTCAAAGAGACGATCAATAATCCAGGTAAGCTGCCCACTAAGATTTCGCTCCATGCACAAGAAAAAATTTCTGTGGTGGCGATAGATCAAATCGTGCGCTGCGAATCAGATGGAAACAACACCATTTTTATTTTGGAAGATGGGCAAAAGATTTTTGTCACCAAAACTTTGAAGTCCTACGACGTGATGTTGTCCGAGCATCGTTTCAAGCGGGTTCATCAATCTCACCTGATAAATATCCAATTCATACACGAGTATGTTCGTAAAGAAGGGGGCTATCTCAAGATGCGTAATGGGGACATTGTTCCAGTGTCGGTGCGTAAGAAAGCGGAGGTGATTGAGATGTTGGATAAGATCTAAAGTAATTATAAATGGTGAATTATAAATTATAAACGCAG
>CAKZVJ010000224.1 GCA_937923345.1 uncultured Saprospiraceae bacterium | reverse complement strand
TCTAGCAATTCCCATAGCTTTCCTTTTTCGGTGTGCTCTGGACAAGCAGGATAGCCAGGTGCTGGCCTTATGCCTTCGTACTTTTCGCTAATTAATGCTTCGTTATCTAAGGATTCTTCCTTTGCATATCCCCAATATTCCTTTCTTACTTTGGCATGCATATATTCAGCCGCCGCCTCAGCAAATCTATCCGCTAGGGCTTTCAGCATGATGGCACTGTAGTCATCATTGGCTGCTTCAAAGCGCTTGACGTGCGCTTCGATACCATGTCCTGCAGATACTGCAAAGGCACCGATATAATCTTCCCCCTCCCCCTTAGGAGCTATAAAGTCAGCGAGGCTCATGTTGGGTTTGGAGGCTGCTTTCTTTCTTTGTTGACGCAGATGAAATAGCTGTTTTTTCACTGTTTCTCTGCGCTCTTCTTCATATATCTCAGTGGCATCTCCATCCACTGCATTCGCAGGATAAAATCCGATTACTCCATTTGCACTAATCCACTTCTCTGCAACCAAGGTGTCAAGCATTTCCTTCGCATCATTGAAGAGCTTAGTAGCCTCTACACCCACCACTTCATCAGTTAATATGGCAGGATACTTTCCAGCCAACTGCCAACTGCTAAAGAATGGCGTCCAATCCAAATAAGGAAGTAATTCTTCAAGCGCAATATTTTCAAAAGACTTGTTCCCGATAAAACTAGGCTTAGGGAAATCATAAGTACTCCAATCGATGGCGTATTTGTTGCTTCTCGCCTCTTTAATAGAGATATATTGCTTGCTTACATTTCTGTTATTTCTTTGGACTCTTACTTTTTCATAGTCTTCCGTGATTGACTGCAAATAAGCCGCCTTAGCCTTCTCATTTTTACTAAGTAAGTTGGAAACAACGCCTACACTTTTACTTGCATCCAATACGTGTATTGTTGGATTGCTATAGTTAGGTTCGACCTTCACTGCGGTATGTGTTTTAGACGTGGTAGCCCCTCCTATAATTAATGGGATATTTAAGCCAAGTCGTTCCATTTCAGAAGCTACATACACCATCTCATCTAGCGATGGGGTTATGAGTCCACTTAGACCGATTACATCTACTTTATGCTTGATGGCTTCGTCAATGATTTTCTTTGCAGGTACCATCACCCCAAGGTCTATGATATCGTAATTATTGCATCCCAATACCACACCGACTATGTTTTTCCCAATATCATGGACATCTCCTTTGACGGTGGCCATAAGTACTTTTCCCTTAGCAGTTACGCCACCTTTCTGTGCTTCTATATAAGGAGTAAGGATAGCTACGGCTTGTTTCATCACTCGCGCACTCTTCACTACCTGTGGCAAGAACATCTTTCCTGCTCCAAATAAATCACCCACGATATTCATACCATCCATCAGAGGCCCTTCTATGACATCAATGGGGTCTGGATATTTTTGTCGAGCTTCCTCAATATCTACATCTACAAATTCAGTAATTCCTTTTCTTAAGGAATAGGATATTCTCTCTTCTACTGTGCTCTCTCTCCATGCGATGTCTTTTTGCACTACCCTACCACCTACATTCTTATAGCTTTCTGCTAGATCTGTAAGTCTCTCTGTAGAGTCCTCACTACGATTAAATAAGACGTCTTCTACAGTATTAAGTAAGTCTTTTGGGATCTCCTCATATACCTCTATCATACCCGCATTTACAATCCCCATATCCATACCTGCTTGTATAGCATGGTATAGGAAAGCCGAATGCATTGCCTCTCTTACTTTATTATTCCCTCTAAAAGAAAATGAAATATTACTCACCCCTCCACTTATTTTTACACCTGGACATTTCAACTTAATCTCTCGTGTGGCCTCTATAAAGTTAACCGCATAGTTATTATGTTCTTCTATGCCAGTAGCAACGGCAAATATGTTGGGATCAAAAATAATATCCTCCGGCTTGAAACCGACTTTCTCTGTTAGTACTTTATATGCTCGAGTACATATTTCCACCTTACGCTCCTTTGTATCTGCTTGCCCTTCTTCATCAAATGCCATGACCACGGCTGCAGCACCAAAGCGTCTCACGATGGTGGCTTGCCTAATGAACTCCTCCTCGCCTTCTTTAAGAGAGATACTATTTACGATGCACTTTCCTTGCACACACTTAAGTCCTGCTTCTATGATGTCAAATTTAGAAGAATCAATCATGATTGGAAGCTTGGCGATATCCGGTTCAGACATAATCAGGTTGAGAAACTTGACCATCATGTTTTTACTATCAAGTAGTCCCTCATCCATATTCACATCGATGACTTGCGCACCCGCTTCTACTTGTTGCCTAGCGACGGATAAGGCTTCTGCCAATTTTTCCTCCTTGATGAGTCTTGCAAATTTCTTAGATCCCGTTACATTGGTTCTTTCTCCAACATTGATAAAGTTGGTATCGGGCCGGATCACTAATGGCTCTAATCCACTCAACTGAGTATATTTCTTTGGAGCCACTTTTTTTCTTGGTGTCAATCCTTGCACGCCCTCTGCCATGGCTCGGATGTGATCAGGAGTAGTGCCACAACAACCTCCTACTATATTTACAAAACCACTGTTGGCAAAGTCCTCAATGTGTGCTTTCATCTCTGCAGCCATTTGATCGTACTCGCCAAATTCGTTTGGAAGACCCGCATTGGGATACGCACTGATATAGTTCGGTGCATTTTTCGAAAGTACTTCTATATAGGGTCTCATCTCTTCCGCACCTAAGGCACAGTTCAGTCCTATACTCAATAAAGGGATATGACTCACAGAGATAAGAAATGCCTCCACAGTTTGTCCCGATAAGGTTCGACCACTGGCATCAGTGATGGTA
Organism: uncultured Saprospiraceae bacterium; assembly: GCA_937923345.1. Taxonomy (GTDB): domain Bacteria; phylum Bacteroidota; class Bacteroidia; order Chitinophagales; family Saprospiraceae; genus JALZVN01. The sequence continues at coordinate 5,028 of CAKZVJ010000224.1, read as the reverse complement.
CCAGATATCATTATTGGCAGGCTCACCTTTCTTTCCGCCATCAGCTCATCGATGGCATACAAAGCGGCCTTGGCATTTAAGGTATCGAAAATAGTCTCTACCAAAAATATATCTACTCCCCCATCAAGCAATCCTTTAGCCTGTTCGTAGTATGCTTCCTTTAGTTCATCAAAGGATACAGCTCTATATCCAGGATCGTTCACATCTGGAGACATCGAAGCAGTTCTATTAGTAGGTCCAAATGCTCCAGCTACAAACCGCGGTTTGTTTGGATCTTTAGCGGTATATTCTTGGGCCACCTCTTTGGCCAATTTTGCAGATTCTAGATTTATAGCATAAGCCTGATCTTGCAAATCGTAATCCGTCTGTGCTATCGAAGTAGCACTAAAAGTATTTGTCTCTATTATATCTGCACCCGCTTCTAAGTATTCAACGTGTATTTCTTTTATGATGTCCGGCTGAGTGATCGACAGGATATCATTGTTCCCTTGGATGTCGAGATGATGATTTTCGAATTGGGTACCTCTAAATGCAGCTTCGTCGAGTTTATAGCGTTGGACCATGGTACCCATTGCACCGTCCAGTACCATTATTCTCTGACTTAATATCTGATCTAATTTACTTCTACTGTCTGCCATGGATTATGATAGTGTTTTATAACCGCCAAATTTAGACTAATTACAAACAAAAAAAGCTACTCTCCCTTTAGAAAGTAGCTTTTTAACTGTTATTTAAACTTTATTGAACCTATACTATTTTTTCTTCTATTGATTTGCTTAAGCCAGCTTAGCCATATCACGTACTAAAATGCTCTTTCGAGTAAAGTAGATCAGATTATTTTTCTTAAGTTCATTGAGTACAGAAGTTACAGTTTGTCTCGAAGTCCCAGTTAGATTGGCAATATCTTGTTGCGTCAGCGAGTGTTTGAACATCATCTCAAAACCTACTTGTCTACCTCTTCTGGCGACACTATCTTTCAAGAAGTCTATAATTCTTGAGCGCGCATCTTTAAATATCAAGGACTCAAGTCTTGTCTCAGCAGTTTTTAATCTCCCTCCAATATTTCTCATAAATGCCTTACTGAGTTCTTTATTTCTATTTATCAATTCTAACATTACCGCATTACTGACTGTGAAGTACTCTACGCCATCTGCCATAGATTTTGCAAAATCAATGCGCTTCTCCTCCCCCATCATACACATCTCTCCAAACATAGCTTGTGGATGAATAATTGATTTTATGATCTCTTTGCCGTCAGCAGAATGGGTGCCAATTTTGATTGTACCTTTCAAAAGGATGTTTAGATAGACAGATGGCTCATCAGCAAGATATACATAAGCATATCTACCTTTGACTTTTATCTCAGACCTGTTAGATAGGTAATCCTTTTCTTCTTCCGTAAGGCAATTGAAGAATTCTATCTGCTCTATTAAGTTTCTCTCTAAGCTCATAATCAAAATTTTTAATTCCTTAAAATCAATGTCTCCCTGTTATGACACGATATTAGAAAGCTACCCCTACGGTTATTGATATATTATTTTTAAGAATGTTAGAATCATATACCAAAAGAGCCTAATTGTCAGCGTTTGCAAAATTATATACTGTTTGCGTGGCCATTGTTATGGCACGGCAGAATATTTATTCGAAATATTTTGAAAAAATAGCAAGTAGATATTTGGAGAGATGATCATAGTCTGTCATAATCGGCTTTCTATTGGGTTTTACATTATCCATTTAGGGATATTCAGAAGTGAGAGAAGAACCCCGGAGAGCTGGCCCCGATTTTTTTCGGAGGGTGATAATACTATAGCCCAGGGTGGCAACTCATGGAATTAATGTGGCAATAACCAATTTGGCGTGAATTTCTTTTAAAAATCATGACAAATTGAGTCTAAGAATCACCCCGTTTTAAAGCAATAATATTAAATATGGTGTAATCGTTTAGAGATTTTAAGATGTAGATTATTTTAACTCAACGAAATATGATATTTCTGAACACCTCTCATTTAGCAGTACAAAGTGAGTGGTCTAGTAGCTAGGAAGTTGTTTATCCATTTTACACACAGATTACGTTTTGAGGTCTAGTTATATTTGAGGGGCTGCCCCTTTCGCTTCGCTTAGGGTCGGGCTTTTCGCTTTACTGCGTGCTCGCTACTATCCCTCATCCATTCTAGGCTCTCTACTATCGTAGAGATCGCGATTGTGTGCAACGAGAATATTAATATGTATCCTTCTCTTTCCTATCCATCTTTTTATAATTTTATTGAAAGAAGTGTACTTTGACATTATTCATATTTCCTGACTTACTATGTAATATGGTTAAGATTTATTTATTCGCTTGCATTCCATTCGATGAAGCTGTCTCCCAGCTCCTATTCTCATTTAAGAAATAATATCAGATTGTGACTATTGCTAAACAGCAATGAAATGCGACAAAAGATTTGAATAATTTTGAGTGTACCTTTTCAATACATTGATTGAATACCAGAAATATAATATTACATTTCATGAGGCTGCCCTACCTAAGTACTTCAATAATGAAATTAAAGATATTTACTTTGTAGTGTAATTACTAATAGGTAGGTAAGCTTGATCAATAAATGTAGTTACTCCAACTACACTTTGCAATTTGATACTACTCAATAAAGGCACTGTTTAATAATACTCGTAAGAAGATATTACAATGATTACTTTACAAGAATTGCCCCTTTTACGTTTTAGATTGCGCTGATAGGAATTATAAAATAATCGCAATAATAAATATTCTTTACTGTTTAAATACTAGTAAGTGGATATTATACATATTACAACAAGGTGCCTTACTGCTAACAAGATTGATCTATAATTTAGGTCTCCTATTCGTTGTCCACTCAATATGCTGTCATACGATCAATGCTGGGAATAGTGTTTTACATTCATTATGCTATCGAGTGAAATATAGCCTCACTTTAAACAAGTCTTCACCACATCTATCAAAACTAATAGCTTTCGCATGGGCTTGTATGAGAAATACTGGTAAGTGAATATTACAAAGATTACTTTGTAGGGTAATTCATGGTTGCTAGAAGATTTAGCTTTCATTGGGTTTCTTATTATCGAAAGTTTACACAAGCTGTCACTGTAATACAGGTAAGTTTATACTACAAAGAGTTCGCTAAAGCGCGTTGACTTCCTACAAAAAAATCCAATCAATGAAGACCCCACATATTAGCCCTATCCAAGTGCCACACGATGAGCAATACAGGTAAGTGCATTTTAATAAATTACACTTGTATTCAAATCGCTATCACAGGAATGATTGATCTTTTAATGATGAGTAAATGCATTGTGCTTTATTCTTAGAGTTCAAAATGTAATACTAGTAAGTAAATATTATTAGGAATACTATATAAGGCGCATTGTCTGCGTGCAAGGCTCTGCATACTTAGATGATTAAGCAAATACACTAAGGGTAATTCCCTCCTATGTGAAATATCAGTACGATAATATTACAAAGATTGCTTTATGAGTTACCCCGCATATATGCCGCAGAGCGACTTACATGACGATTAAAGTAAGCGCCACGTGCATTATAAGATATATAATACTCGTAATTGAGTATTACAAATATTATTTATTGTAGCTGGCTATGGCTGTAGTCTTGATGGCGCTAGATGATCAGGAATGTATAATGATTGCACCATGCTCTTATTTTTTAAGATATCTAGGGAAAGTAATAGATTGGGCCCTATAGTCATTGGCACCTTGTGGGTTCCTTATTCGCCGAAATAATTAATGCAATTAATCATCAAACCAAATTGTAATATTAGTAATATGTATTATGGTTTATGATATTAATTAGAATCAATATAAAAATTGAGCGCAGTACTGTGATCGGACTGGAGAGAAAGAGGCCTCATTATGCATTTAAACGGCGCCTCCTTGCGATTTTGCGGCCTAAGCGGTAGAATACACCATAGTTGAAATACACGCCCTTTAAGAGCCTTATTTTGTCTTAAAGCTTATTTAATCATTATTTTATATGTAATAAAATATTACAATATAATATTTGTATTCAATACAGATTACATCTTTCAAAGACCTATGGCCTATCGATGGGAATGAAAAACTAAGACCACTCTTAGTTATGATGCTTGTGAAAACAAAGCCAATTAGTATTTAGATCCTTGTTATGCCCCCATTAGGTTATTTGCCTATCGTTTGCCTTTGCGGCAGTGTAATTGGCAAATAAGTCAGGCACCAGGAACAGGTTATATAATATATGTAATATAACTAATATATGTATGCTATGTAGATTAGCGGCCTAGCTTGTCTTGAGTTTTAGATGATAAATGTTCTGTAGACAGCTTTACAATGGGAAAGAGTTATCCGCTCAGAATACCACCCTTAGTGGCACAACATTGTGCGCGTAGCTATCTAGATGTAAGAGCGTATTACAAATAAATATTAGTAACCTTAAGTATCTAGAGATGAAGTGGGGAAGCGGTGCACTACCTAAAGCACTTAGAGTAGACAATCGCAATCTAGGTCTGCAGGATTGGTTTGCTGTACTGAAAGATGAAGCGAATAGCTATCGTGGAGATTAAAAGCACAGCTTAGGAGGATATGAAGATATCTATAGCTATAAGTGCATATTACTTAGTAATATGCACTTACTAATTTCTAATAGTCAAAAATAAAAGATGGATACGCGTTAATTGTTTGATCATATAATCACGGCAGGCAAGTAATTGTAAGTTGATATTACAAGAAAATATTGGCTTTCAGATAAGGTCTTGATTATATCTTGAAAGCAGGAGATACAGAACAAATACTAGGTTAAGTAGGAAAATATGATTAGCCACACTATGCATCAATAGAATACCCTAACATAGGGATGTTCAGAAGTAAGAGAAGAACCCCGGCAGAGCTTGCCCCGATTTTTTTTCGGGGGGTGATAATACTATAGCCCAGGGTGGCAACCCTGGGAATTAACGAGGCAAGAACCAATTTGGCGTGATTTTCTTTTAAAAATCATGACAAATTGAG
>CAKZVJ010000223.1 GCA_937923345.1 uncultured Saprospiraceae bacterium | reverse complement strand
GAGGAAGTGCAAAGCACCGAGGCGACTGCCGAGTCCTGTATCATAGCGACCCTGACGGAATGGTGCGGAGCAATCATGGTCCAGTGGACCATGATAATGAGGGAACCGCTACACACCTGTAGCGGCATGGGTTGGCCCCAAGGGATTATCCCATACCAATAAAAAATCCCACTTAATACATATTAGGTGGGATTCAAGAAGGCAAGAAAAACTACTTAGTAGATTCTCCTTTGAAGTGGTCATCTTTGTATTTAAACAAAATATTAAAGGTGGTCATAGAACCATATATTCTAGTAATATACTGCTGGAGACTTACCTTGTCATCATCGCTTAATAATTTACTACTGTTGATTCTTTGCTCCATCACGCGGACTCTATCCCGCACCATTACAATCTTATGAAAGAAGGTTTGAATTGGTATTTCTTTTGACTTCATGGAGTCATCTTTGGGCTTCAAAATCATCATGCCGTCTTTCCATTTATCTCCGATTTGTACTGTTTCATTGATTGCTGAAAACTCTCGTAAAATCTTTCGGAGTGATTTTTCAGCTTCGGTGTAAGTTACAAGACTCTCTGGCTCAATAGCTTCGATAATTTCCCAGTCTGCGTAATCTTTAGCGACTTGCTTAATGCCATAAGTGAAAAAACACACATCATATGCAATCTTATATAGTCGGATAATAACTCCGTCGCCCATAGCAGGGTGCTTAACGCGAGACCCTATTCCAAGGACTTTTATAGCCGTTTCTGACATCATAAATTTTTATAATTTTAAACGGATCAATTTCGAACTATGTTTCAAAATTGAGTGCAATGAAAGAGGTGTGAAATGTCTGGACAATAAGGGTGAAGATGGCCATATAGCATAATAGAGAAAATGGGGCATATCAGCAGCGGACTCCTATTATAAAACTAGTAGCTATGAAATGTACTATGTCGTAATCTGTGGAATAAATATTACCGTTGTATAGCCTTAATACGATTGATAAAGCTAGTTGCCGAAGATGGTTCTACTAGCTGAATTTCGTATTCTTCATCCTTTTTCTTGAATTTACGCTCTTTATCTTTAAGTCCCTCTACAGCATCGTTGAATCGTTGGTTGTTCGAGACCATATTTAGTACCCCTTGTTTGTATCCAAAGAAATAGTAATAATCGTTTGGTGCAACGAAGAGCACGTAGAGCCGATCATCATTATTGCTAGGCATTTTATATTCTATATATGACTTTAGTGCTCTACCTACTTTCTCGCCGTCAAAGCTAATTAGAAAATTCTTTTCCTTGGTTGATACAAAAGACTGATAGTCAAAATCCCATTTCATAGGAGTGCGACCAAACATCAATAGTTGATTGTTGTACCCTTTAGGAAACTCCAAAATCCCGTTTTTCATACGGGTAATGACGTTGATGTACTCTGGGTCCGGGACAAATTCAGAAATCGCATTTTCATAAAAATTATCCTTTTTATAATTGGCTTCTTCAATTACGAAATTGGAATTGATTAAATCAGATAAGATGATTTTCTTGAGTTTGTCAGGTATTTCGAAAGTCATACCATGCATGACGTTAATATCCATTTTATTGTTTCCTGGTGCAGATAAGGTATCTTGGTAGTCCTTTAAGTTGGTCCGCATATTACCTGCCGCCTGTATCTCAATAAGGCTAGGCAAGCCGGTACCCAAATTCATTTTGCCTTCAGCATATATTTCTCCATCTGAGTCAGAAAAGGAGAGGAGGTTACCACGAGGGGATTGTCCTAGTATTTTGAGGCTATCCCCAAAGAGAAAATTGTCTTCCTGATCATCGTATTTTAGAAAACCTACTGCATCTATAATAGCACGATCTTTTCTAAAGTACAGAGGATTCAGCATTCGGGGATATAAAATAATAGACTCTTTGCTCAAAAACATTCCTGCACGCAAAGGTACGCCCTCAAAATTCTTAGGTTCATCAAATGGAATTATTAAATTTTCCTTTTCTGCTTCACAATCAATACCGAACCAGTTAGAATTTGGGAGATAGTTGGATTCCATTTTAGCAAAACCATCAAATGTTAAATCTTTCACCTCTGCATTCAATCCAATTGATCCTTTGAAAGTAATCTTGTCGTCAATGTAGAAGTCGGTACCTTCTTTGATTTCTCCTTGACCTCTTGTAACTAATTTTTTCTCACTTCTTTTTCCCTTACCTACCGGTTGGCCAACGATATTGCTGAACTCAATTTCTTGTTCTTTTCCAGCTACATTATACTCATAAAAGCCACTGGCCGAGTATTCTTTTCTTCCCTTGATATCAACGGTGGCTCTTTTGATAACATGATTTTTGTTCGTGGTGTTGGCTATAATGGTGGCATCTTCTAGGGTTGCGATAACCGCATTGGCACTGATCTCTACAGCTTCCTCTTTTGGATACACAAATGCATCCGCGGTCTCAATAAATTCCACGCCGCCGACGGCTAGCTCACTAGTGGTTAAGTCATAAAAAGCATCTTTACCTTCAAAGATCAAGCTATCTTGATCTGGATGAGTAGAGGTAAAAGTATTGGGGCCTGTCTCTTTCGGTAAAAAGAATATAGTCTGATCGCTCATGTCCCACTCAAATTCATTCATCGAGGTTACATATTGATTGTACGGCAGGCGAGTAGTCACGGTATCAGAATTGGCTTTGAACTTACCAAGTTGTTCGTCAAAGTCAACATCTGCTTTTAGATTGTAGGAATCAAAGGCTATGTTTCCTTCATCCAATGCTTTGATTTGAATAGTGGTGGTATCTGAATCAATCGAGAAGGCTCCAAAAGAGAATAGTTTTGATCGCATAAGGCCTGCTTCCCAATCAAAGGTGCCTTTGCCCTTTATCCCATCTGGAGTCAGAATAACGGTGCCATCCAATGCATATCCAGGGTCTTTGTAGAATTCAAAAGGGTCTTCGGTAGAGTTGACATACATGCTATCTCTATACGGCAACCAATTGATGCTTACCTCATTACCATCTACTTGAGGGGTATTGGGTTCCTTCGTTCGCTCTTCATCGGTATGAAAAGACTTGGCGCTAGCCAGCATTTGCTTGGGCTTAAATATAATGTCTTCAGAATCAATAGATGCATTTAAGTATTGCAAGTTGCCGACTCCGAGCAATCCTTGATTACTCAATGTGAGTTGGCCATTGTATAAGCCTTTCTCTTGATAGGTTGGAAAGCCCGCTCCATCTGTCTCTGTAACAAATCCTAAGGAAGAATCTTCCTCTTGAATCACAATTGTTTCTTTAAAATCTGGGAAGATATCCGCTGATACTAAAGAGCCTTTAAAGGCTACATCGGCTGCCGTAAAATTATCCAGACTTTTAAAATTGAACTTGTCTAATTCGAAGTAGAAGGAATCTCTTTTGTATGCTCCGTTGTGATTATCCTGGTAGTCATAGAATACGTATGATGGACCGCGTGTATGAAGCGATGGAAAGTTTTCTAGGTCTTCTAGGCCTGACTTATTTGAAGGAGCATCTATTTGTAAATATCCACTAGCGTGTTCAATTCTAGAAGACAGACTCGTAGCTTCTTTTACCCCATTTTCATCTTCTGCTCCAGTAGGGACATAGAGATCAAAATATCTTATAGAATCCATTTTAACTTGAAATTTGGGATATTCAAAAGTAAAATCTGACCCGTCCAAAATTCCAAAACCAGCAAACAATTTACCATCAAAAAATACGCTTCTTTCTTTGTGTAGTTGTAAATAACCTTTGTAAGGCTTTGCAGCTACTTTTTGCTTCCGGCTAAATTCCACATTCTTTACACCCGTAACTTCGTATTTTTTGGTAGCTATGTTCAAGATAGCATTGGTAGCATTAGATTCTGAAATGACATTGAGTACATCATAGTCTACCTTCTCCGCACTGGCATCCACATAGTGATATAACTTGTCTAGCAGCGTCACTACATTACTGTCGCTATCAAAACTAATAAAACCTTTTGCTACTAAATCATAGTATAAACTTTTTACATTATCTACAGAAAAACGAGGGTTGATTTTTTGTGCTAAAAATTCTGCATCTATAAGATTCGTACCTTCTTTGTCAGATACAATTTTCATGATGATAAGTGGGTTAGAGTTTGATATATTTTGAATTTTTTCAAACTCATTTTGATCAAAGAATTCCTTTGATTGGAAGGTTACTTTCTTCTCTATGCTGCTCGCAAAGCTTGGTCGCTTAATACCCAAAATAATGGTATCCGTATCAATCTTCCAGTCAATCGTGGGAGCATCCACTCTAAAGTCATGGTAAACATCTTGGAATAAGGTTTGGTCTGCTCCATTTTTTCCTCTTTTGAGACTTAGTTCTTTACTAGGTATCTTATATGTCAGGTTCACACTGGGATGGTACAAGGTATCCTTGTCGTAAACCAATTTTGATTCTACCTTTTCTGCTACTACTTTTTCCAGCTTTTTGACTATAAACAGTTCAGAAGATCCTAGATAGACTTCTTTACCAATGTGTGAAATCCAAACATTGGCAGGAACTTCTGGATTGCCATATCCATATATTGTTGCTCCTTGTAATCTGAACCCTCCCTCATATCTAATATTTCCGCCTAGGTCATTTATTTTTAATCTAGGTTCATCGGATTTGAATCGAGGATATGATCCTTCTGTAGCTGCATTTCCAGTAAGTATTTTGTCTTGAAAAGTGCCTATAATGGGGCCATTTGGAAAATATTCTTTAAAGAACAATTTAGTCCCTGGTACCTCGTAAAGCGCTTTCTTAGTATTTACTTCGTATTCTGGTAGTTCCACATAGCAATCCGCAAAATCTACTCTTGTCCAATCGACTTTACCGCCTTTTCCTTTCCACATTGTTTCTAAAGGGAAGTAGATGCCTGAAGTAGTCTGAATAGCAATAGAATCTTGCTTTCGAGTACCTACTAAATCTAGTTTCTCAAAACTAATCTGTGGTTTTCCGTTTTTGTATTCGAAGTCGTAGTCTTTTGTTTTTGCAAACCAATTTACTCCAGCTGAACTATATTTAAGAGTGCCATCTGTAAAAAAGTAATTAGCAAATTCCAAGACATCTCTGTATGAGGTAATTTTCCTTCCCTCAATATCATCCAACATACCATTGAGAACGGTATGGTAATCCTTGAAATTAGGTACGGAGGGGTCAATCTTTTTCATGGCATTGATAGAGCCAAAATAATCTACAAAGTATGGCCCAACTGACATTTTAAATTGGAGCATTTTATTGGAAGTGCTTTTCACTAATACCTTTTCCTCATCAGTCAATAAACCACTTGTATAGAAGTCTTTAAAGTCCTTAAATGACTCAATGTATTTCTTATTTTTGCTAAAAGTCATGAAAGTTTCCACCGCACTGAGGTATTCCCCATCAGATTCCGGAAAATTTTGAGGACTTTGACTGAATAAGGAGATAGGATTAAGCGCAGCTAAGCAACTTAATAACAAGATTAGTGGCAGTCTATAATCGGTACTAGTGAGTCTTAACATGCTGTGCGTTACACTTTTTCTGTCAATATACACATCCAATCCATTATTTGGAGTGAATCGACGATTTTAAATGTTGAATTCATTAAGGCTTTTTCTATTAGGCTTATATCTGAGTAAAGGATACCAGATAATAAAAGGGCACTACCTGCAGAAAGTTTTTTGGATAACGAAGGTAAAGTATCTAAAATTACATGCCTATTTATATTTGCCAATATAATATCATATGCTTCATCAGTAATAGATAAGTCTCCTTGCAAAACCTTGACATTATTTACGTTATTTTGACTGCAATTGTAAACACTATTTATATAAGCATTATCATCAATATCTACGCCTAAAATGTCGTTTGCCCCCATTTTTGATGCTAAAATCGCCAAAACACCTGTTCCACAGCCAAAATCAAGGACTTTTTTGTTTGCAAAATCAATTTTCTGCATCATTGTTATCATCGCTCTAGTAGTTTCATGATGACCAGTACCAAAGGACATTTGAGGTGTGACGATTATTTCGTAATGTACATTTTCGATAGATGCATGAAAGTCAGCACGTACAGCGCAAAAATCGTCCACAATGACAGGCTCAAAGTCCTTTTCCCATTCTGCATTCCAATTCCGCATCTCTATTTTTTCTACTTCATAGGAGAATGGAATTAGAGCATTTATCTTTTGCAATGAGGCTTCAAATAAATCATTTCGATCCTTTGAATTGACAAAGCCATGAATTGTTTGATGATCAATAATCTCAAATCCATTGAAGGGTAATTCATTCAACAAAGCGACCAGTGAATCTACATCTTTACTTTCAAATATGAATTTGTGATAATATTTTTTGGCTATTTCTGACATGGAATGTAAGCACTATTGAATTTTAAAAGTATTCTTGTACGACTGTAAAGTATTAGTCAATAAAGATGTTACAGTCATTGGCCCAACACCTCCTGGAACTGGAGTGATAAAAGAGCATTTTGGGGCTACTTCATCAAAATCTGCGTCTCCAACTAGTTTGTAGCCACTTTTCCTCTCTGGTGCTTCAATTCGGTTAATCCCTACATCAATAATCACCACCCCTTCTTTAACCATGTCTGCCTTAAGGTAATTAGGAATACCAAGGGCAATAACAATGACGTCCGCCTTACGAGTATATTCTTCAAGATTTTTTGTTCGGCTATGACATAATGTGACCGTAGCATTGCCAGGCTTTGCTTTTCTAGATAATAAAATACTGATAGGCGTTCCAACAATATTACTCCTTCCAAGGACTACACAATTTTTACCTTGTATTTCGATATTGTACCTATCCAGCATAGTCATTATGCCAAAGGGTGTAGCGGGTAAGAACGTCGGTAAACCTTGCGCCATCTTTCCAAAGTTGGTGGGGTGAAAACCATCTACATCTTTGTTGGGATCTATTGCCAAGGTTATTCTATGTTCATTGATATGTTTTGGCAGCGGCAATTGGACTATAAAACCATCAACATCCTTATCTTCATTCAATTCTCTCACTATTTCTAATAGCTCCTCCTCGGTGGTGCTTTCTCTTTTTTTGATTAGTGTAGATTCAAATCCAATTTTCTCACAAGACGTTACCTTATTTCTCACATAAACCGCAGAAGCTGGATCATCTCCAACGAGGACAGCTGCAAGATGAGGAGGGCGTTGTTGGCTCATGCTGATGCGCTTTACTTCAGCCGCGATTTCTCCTTTTATAGTATTTGATAAAGCCTTACCATCTATTCTTGTCATTTCATTCTTTTTGTGGGCGTGAAGATAACTTTTTTGGAAATATAAATGGTGATAGGCTATGGAATCTCGTTGTAATTGCAACATAACCAGAAAATTAGTTGACCGTAGATTGCAGCAGTTGTGAGGTTATTTTAATGAGTGAGGATTGATTTAGTAAAAACGATTATAATGTGATAATATCGCTAAGAAAGTGATTGTAATAGTTTTATATTCGTATCTGAAAATACCAGATTGTTATATGCCAGAGCTCCCAGAAGTACATACTTTCCAACAATATTTTAATGAAGCGGCTCTCGGCGTTCCAATTAGTAAAGTGATAGTACATGATGACAAAATCATTAGAAATGCTTCTGGCTCACAATTTAGCATGTGGCTAAAAGGGAAGACTTTTACCCATTCAGAACGCAGGGGGAAGTACTTATTTGCTGGCTTAGATACAGGGCAATATGTTTTGCTTCACTTTGGAATGACTGGAGACCTGAAGTATTACCGGGACAGCGAAGATTCACCCAGACATGAGCGCTTTGTAATAGTTTTTGAAGATGGCTTTAAGTTAGGTTTTGATTGTCCTAGAAAATTTGCTCGGATTGTTACTATTGAAAATCTAGATGAGTATATATCTGCGACCAAACTTGGTGAGGACGCCCTTAAGATATCTGAAGAGCACTTTTTAGCACTTATGGGGCACAGAAGGACCACCATCAAAGGTTTCCTTTTGAATCAAAAGTTACTGGCTGGAGTCGGGAATTTATATGCCGATGAAATCCTTTATCAAACCAAAATTCACCCTGCTTCCCAAGTATTGGCCCTGAAACCGAAGCAAAGAAAAAACATTTATGAAGCTATGCGAAGTATTTTGCAAAAAGCAGTAGATCATACCGCGCATTACAAAGCCTACCCAGACGACTGGTTTTTTCAATGGAGAGTGGAAGGGCAAAAAGCACCAAAAGGCAAAGGCACAGTTAGTATTGAAAAGATTGCAGGTAGAACAACCTATTTCTTTGCAGGATATCAAAAGCTGTATCAGGCCAAATAACCCACAGAGTCAGTGTCATCTAAAAGCCAACTTGTGGAGTAAAATGGTCTTCCCCTAACCACACCGATCCACTCATTTTTAAAAGGTATACCTGATTTGAGCTTTGACATCGGTACGGGTATTACCTTGAATTTCGTTCAGGCCTGAGCTGATTACTTCCAAATCTCTAAACCTTGATTGAGCAAGCCTGAATTCAACAGTGAGATTTCGTGTAGGCTTGTAGCGCAAGTTGATGTAGTATCTAATTCCCTTGTTGAAATAGGAAGGGATGGAGAAGTTGTATAAAAGGTCATTCTCAAAGGCAAATATTCTACTGTTGAAATCATCTGTGTCAAATAAAGCAATTCTACTTGTGAAGGAGAAATTCGAATATTTTGGCCTGTAAATAATGTCTTGATAAAGTAAATACCCAAAGCTGTCTTCACCAGTTTGTGATTCGGTATATCCTGAAAGTTCTAACCTATTTCTCAATTCAATTGAACTAGAAATTTTCACTTTGTAATGAAATCGCAATTGCGTTCTTGTTAAGTCTTGAAGCGGATCGAAAACGGTTTCTCCATCTGTATTATTACGTTGCTTTCTTTCTAATCTGAATTGCGCATACAGCTCACTTCTTCTCTTTTTGGTGTAGGTAAGACGAGCCAAATATTCAAAACCCGTGGAAGGAGCGTCTATGTTAAAGCGAAGCCAAGGGTGTTCCCACAGATCTACATAGGCATTGAATTTCCATTCCCGAAATGGCAACACTTCTAAGCCCAGATAAAGACCACGTTCATTGTTCACTGAGGTAGTTTCTCCAAATGCATTCGCATTCAATGATTGATAATCTATTCCATAATTTCGATAGGAGACCACCATGCTCGTTTTTCTATCAAGCCCCAGCAATACTGAATTCAGCGTGGCGACTCCACCATTATCCGATACAGCCGTCTCTCCAAAGAAATGTAAGTTTCTATACAAATAGCTATAGTCTAAACTTGCATTGAGCAATCTGTCGCTATTAAAAAGGAATCGGTTGAAAGCTTGTAAATTTCTGTTAAATGGTTTGTCAAAAGAATTGTATAATACGTTCGCCCCAAGTTTTAGATTTCCCGATTGAATTCTGATATTACCTCCGATAGTGTTCTGCATGATGCTGTTTTCATCCTGAATTTCGCTATTTGTTCTATGTAGACCAGAGGTTTGTAAAGAGCTAAAGAAGAATTCTTCTTGATCGGTTGTATCTGGAACTACGATGTTAGCATCTCTATTTAGTCGAGATCCAAATACAGTCAAGTCAACATATTTTCCAAAACCAAATGTAGCCCCCACACCACGCAAAAAATCATTCTCCGCCACAGAGGTATATGCATTTAATATACTTCCGTTACGCTTGATACGCACAGCATCTGCACTCTTTCCACGACCAAATCCAGAGTTTAATATCACTCCTTGGCCAAGACGAACACTAAAGTCTCCAATAGCAAGGCTCTTAAGACGATTGGAGATATTTCTAAGGAAGAAATGCGCCGAATAAAAGTCAAAACCAGCAGAATTGCTGCCATTGAAGAACTCTTCTCCTGCGTCTTTCTCCATGGTGAAGCCATAGCTTAATTTATTTTCATAACTATGTTTATATCTGGTGTAAATTCTATCCTTAGAGCCTAAAAATCGTTGTGAGGTATCATCTGGGTCTTCTAAAGGAAGAAAACCCCGCTGATCTTCTATGATAGTAGACCAACGTAAATAATATTCATTTTTGCCTTTCTTGAGCATGGTCGCTAAAGGCACTTTATTGTCATCGAGACCACCTTTAATTGTGACATAAGGTAGCAAAGCATTGATGTCATTCATACTAAGATTGTCAATGGCCTGCAATTCATAAAGGGCGATTAGTTTTCCAAACTTCTCTACGTGTCTGATGATGCTAGTGGCGGCCAACTCATCTATAAGGCCCAGTTCTAGGAGTTCTTGAGTATTCGTATTGTTCAGATTAATCTTTCTACCTGCTGCCTCGTCCAAAGATTCAAATAGGGTATTAAAATCAAATCCATTTTCTGCATCTGTATTATTTAGGAAGTCCTCTACTACGTCTATTTGGGACTCTGGAACAACGGATGTTGAATCTAATATCTGAGCACTTAAAGATAAGCTACACAGCATTTGAATGAATAGAACAATAAAAACTCTCATGGATGTCCCAAAAGTAAGTATTATATATAGCTTTTTCGATTAGTCTTGTTCCAAATTCTTAACAACATGTGCTAATGTATACGGGTGGAACTTAAGGCTTATGCCTTGATGTGTTAATTTAACATCCGGATTGATAGCTTTTCTTATGTTCTTAGTAATCCAAGGTAAATTTGAATATCTTTTTACAAGATTTTCTAGGCCCTCAGAAAATACAAATTCAGCGTGCTCAAATCCATTTGGAAATGATTTACTTTTTTTAGGTGCAGGGAGCTCAATTAGTTTGATTTGCTGGTCTCTAAATCTAATGGATTCATCAAGCGCTATTAGGCTTATAAGCCTTCCATTGTGTCTGCTTTTATGAAACAAACTGCCCATTGTCAAGAGCTTTGTTTCCATGTATTCGTAGTCTACATCTCTAGCACAGCGCCAACATAGATGATCTATCTCTAAGCCTTGAACTTCTAATTTGTAATGTTCTTCTACTAAAGAAAAAAATTGAGTAAGGAACACCTTACTCAATTTTTCAAATTCTTTTCTATCCACTTTTGTAAATTACTTATCTAATCAAACTTACTTTTGCGTTTTGCTTTTTACCATTGATATACATGGTGAGGAGGTACAATCCAGTACCAAGATTTGAAGGCAAGCGGAGGGCATGATTGTACCTTCCAGCTGGCTGGTTTTGTTCTAGGTTTGAAAATTCAAATACGCGTTGACCTTGTAAGTTATACAATTCAACTTTGATTTCTGCACTTTTATTCAAGCTGTATTGAATGCTCATATCTCCATTGGTTGGATTAGGAAATACCTCAAATTCATCTAGTTCAACAATGGTTTGATTGGTAGATACTGTTCCTGAAGTTTTTTCTACAAATACTGCTGTCAAAGTATCATTGTCGATCATACTTAGCTTTGCTTCTATAGAAGTGATGTCTGGCGTGATAAGATTATTGGAGCTAGATTCCCAATGACTAAATTCCCATTCATCTTCATTTTCATTGAATACATTTGCTTCTATTATATTATCCACACCCTCAAAGTATGTTCCTGTCCAGGGGAAGTTCTCAATGTCTAATGTGTTTAAGTCAATTTCACCAATCCCCTCTGGGGTAGCCATCAGTGTTAAGGTATGTACATCCGTTATCTGCTCATAACAACTAATAGCACCATCATCTAGTCTTTGACATCTTTCAGATATAAAGTCTTTTAGATCCTCAACATTACGTTCCCATTGGGTCATGGAGCCACCCCATCTATCGATTTGTCTTGGCATCTCTGGCTCTATTACTGCCAGCATACTGTCTAGTGTAGTCATCATATTATCACAGGAATATACAGTGTTCATAATGTCAGCATACCTAGAATAATATAACTGTTGGAAAGTCTCATTTTCTTCAAGTAGCTTCAGTAAAATTTTTTCATGCTGGCCTACATCAGTAAGACCATAATAAGAATCACTAAAAAACTCATCCATAAAATCTGCAATTTCTTCTAAGTCACAAGGTCTTGCATTAGGTGAGATATTAGGTACGCCACTATAATTGATGTAGTAATCAAAAGTTGCATCCAAATCCCAGAGAATATAGCCCCATTTTTTATGGTCTCCTTCTGGATTTCGACCTCGCCACCAGCCAGTATTATAGTTTAGCCAATCCGATGCTACCACATTTAAATTCACCAAAAAATAATCTATCATACTTATTAGATTAATACTATCCTCGGCTATTTGATAATTCTCAGCTTGACTCAAATCAGAGTTTAGCAATTGATCTCTTAGGTTTTCCCAATCTGTTTTTGCTTGCTCACCACCATACTCTATGGTAGTACCTCCCCAAGTCGAAAGGTATTGTATATCATATTTACCCTGGTCATAGTATTCACTCGTAAAATCGTGATCTACCGCTCTTTCTCTCATGCCATATACCCCCCAATATTTTCCATTAAGAAATACAATAACTCTCTCGACTGCCCGATGGTCAAGTTTCATACCACCTTCATAAGCTAAAGTTTGCACATACTCATCCCTAATGTGAGTGCTTCCGTCATGATCACCGTCATTTATAGCCGGGTAATTATCGTCTCCAGAATTTCTCCACATAAATTTTTGATAAGAGTCTCTATCAGAATACCCAAACAATTTGGCTTCTACTGCTTTGGAATATCCCATTTCATCTCTAGTCACCCAATCCAAACTTCTGTGATTTAAGACCCATGAGTCTTGTCCATGTCGATTCAACGATCCAAATGCAGTAGCCTCTCGTTCCTTGTCCAAGTTAAAGTACTCAAGAGATCCAATTGGAATCAAATCCCCGTTACCATTCGCCAATTGCTCCACGTCATCCGATGCTACAGAAAAAACTGCCAGCGTAAAGTCTTCATCTATAAAATATGTGTTAAAATCCATTTTACCTGGACGAATATTTGAATCATTACTAAAGGACATAGCTTTTATCACTGTTGTTTCATCTACTTCTATTGGAGTAGTGTAGATAGGCGAGTTCTGGGTAGGATTATCACCGTTAGTGGTATATCTCACAACAGAATTGGGTTCATTGTTTATTATACTGACTGATTTTGATCCTGTATAGTATCCAGCTTCGAGACTCATTGAGGGAGTCGCTGTATATCCCTGAAACATATGGGAAGGATCGTTAGAAGTACCATAGCTTGGCCTACTAGAAACTGCCCACTCTTCTGCACCATCCGAAACACGACACCTGCTATGTTCTACTAATGTGAGTTCAAGCGGAAGGTAGTTGATAATATTTTCTTGAGGATCAGAAAGCAAGACCCCTTCATTTTCCTTTGTCTGGGACAACTTAAAATTTGTATGTGGATGATTAAAGAAAATTCCATCTCTACCAGAACATGAAAAAATCATATGTCTCTTCGCTGGAATAATTACTCCAGCAGGTATTTCCCATTTGCCAGGTTTATTTTCCTTATCTGATAAATGGTACCCCGTGAGATCCACTGCTTCATCTCCCATATTGTAAAGCTCAATCCAGTCTTCCGTTTTTTGATAGGCATCCACAAAGCTGTGTAAATTTGATGCAGAATATTCATTGATAACCACCTGAGAATTAGCAATAGTACACAAGAATAGTACTATTGGAATAATAAAACTTAGTCTTTTAAGCATGCTTTAGGTTTGAAATGGTAAAGATTATTATGTACCCCTAAAACTACTAAAACCTGTCTTTAATTCAGTTTTAAATATTATCGAAATTTGTTGATTTTTTAACTATTTATAGCTTTTAGCAGCTAATTGACATTTGTTTATATCTTATATATAGACTTCTCTTACATATGTATTTGGGACCATCCCGTATAAGAGACTTGGCAGCGCCTAGTCTCTTATCGGGACCGCGTCATCCGCTGTATCCCCCAAAACAGAAGCATAGCTATGCTTCTGTTTTGGGGGATGCCGCTTCTACCGCTTGTTCGTGACTCGCTTAGCCTTTCGGCACGCGATGGCTACCAGTGTACAATGAGCCTCAATTGAACTCAGTAAGATTCTTTTGAATCTGGCACTTTGTAAGGAAAGAGCCTCCTAAGAAATGAATCCACTCCATGTAGGTAGCAGACTCAAAAATTATAAAAAAAAATTTTAGGCAAACAAGAAAGGACTTAGCACAGATACCCTTATGTTTACATACCTTATGCTAACAGTAAAAAATCTACATACTTACTTTTATTCTGAAGGAAACTGCACTAAAGCAGTAAGAGGAGTAAACTTTGACCTCGCCAAAGGCGAGACACTTGGTATAGTAGGAGAGTCGGGTTCTGGAAAATCTGTTACTGCTTTATCTATACTCAAGCTCATAGATCAACCTCCTGGGAAAATTGAGAAAGGTGAAATAATCTTTAAGACAGAAGAGAAAACTACAGAACTCATTAAGGTTCCAGAATCTGAAATGCACCGGTACAGAGGGAAGCACATCGCCATGATTTTCCAAGAACCAATGACCTCTCTTAATCCTGTAATGTCTTGTGGGGACCAAGTCATAGAGGCTATCCTTATCCATCAAGATATATCGAAAGCAGAAGCAAAAAATAGGGTGTTAGCCTTGTTTAAAGAAGTCCTTCTACCTGATCCAGTTAGTATCTACGACAAATATCCGCACGAAATTTCTGGTGGTCAAAAACAAAGAGTTATGATCGCTATGGCCTTAAGCTGCAATCCAGATGTTTTGATAGCGGATGAACCCACCACAGCCTTAGATGTAACTGTTCAGAAGTCAATCATTGAGCTACTATTAAAACTAAAGGAAGACAGAAGTTTATCTATGATTTTTATCAGCCATGATTTAGGGGTGATTGCACAAATTGCAGATAAAATTGCTGTTATGTACAAGGGGGAGATCATTGAATATGGCAGCTGCAAATCTGTACTGCAGAATCCGCAAGAGTCATATACAATTGGTCTCTTGGCTTGTCGGCCACCTCTTGATTACAAAACAAGGAGGCTAGCAACGGTTGAAAATTACCTTTATTCAGATAAACTTCCTTTCAAAGAGGAAAAAATTAAAGTAGAAGAAACAGAAGGCCGCTTAGAAAGATTAGCCGCCCAAAAGCCCATCTTAAAAGTAGATGGCCTAAAGTCTTACTATCCTAAAAAGAGAAACTTTTTTGGAAAAACAACGGAATATTTTAAAGCAGTTGAAAACGTAAGTTTTGAAATATTTCCTGGAGAAACCTTGGGCTTAGTAGGGGAGTCTGGCTGTGGTAAATCTACCTTAGGAAGGACTCTAATAAAGCTCATGAAACCCATCGATGGCTCAATAGAATATGATGGTATTGATGTGCTTAATTGCCCAAAAAGTCAGTTGAAAGCATTGCGAAAAAAAATGCAAATTATATTTCAAGACCCTTATTCTTCTCTAAATCCTAGAATGACCATTGGTCAAGCGATAGTAGAGCCCATGCAGGTACACAAGCTCCTGAGTTCAGATGCCCAAAGACGCGATAAGGCCATCAGCCTGTTGGAGAAGGTTGCTTTGAAGCCAGAACATTTTAGTCGATATCCGCATCAATTTTCTGGAGGTCAGCGACAGCGGATTTGTATTGCCAGAGCATTGGCTGTAGAACCACAGTTCATAATTTGTGATGAGTCTGTTTCTGCCCTTGATGTATCGGTACAAGCTGCTGTCATCAATCTGCTGAAAGACTTACAGTTGGAGTTTGATTTGACCTATTTGTTTATTAGCCATGATTTAGCAGTGGTGCAGTACATTAGCGATAGAATATTAGTAATGCACAAAGGGAAGATTGTAGATAGGGGTACTTCTGAGCAGATATTCAAATCCTCACAAAATAAATATACACGCAAACTCATCAGCGCCATTCCAGTAGTATCGTTTTAAGCGATAATTTTTATAAAAAATCAGTTCCATTTTCATAATTTTACCCACTGAAACACTAAATAGGATTTATATATGGACACTGATAAGTTGCAAGAGTATTCAAATTTATTAATGGATTGGGCTGTGGAATTTGTTCCTAAGCTGTTGATCGCAATATTGATTATTTTTATCGGCTTATATATTGTCGGGAAAATCAGTAAAGTCATCAAAGTCGCTTTTGAAAAGGCAAATCTAGGAGTAGAGGTAACCGAATTTTTATCTTCCCTTATGGAGCTCTTACTCAAAGCAGTAGTGTTTTTATTTGCAGCGAGTATCCTTGGTTTTCAAGTATCAACCTTATTAGGAGTGTTAGCGGCGGCTGGTTTTGCTGTGGGCCTTGCCTTACAGGGTTTCTTGGGTAACTTTGCTTCTGGTTTGACGATTCTCTTTTTCAAGCCCTACAGGGTGGGCGATTGGGTAAAAGTATCTGATCACTTTGGAAAGGTGACTAGTATTCAGATATTCAATACGACCTTGGTCACGCCAAACGATAAAACCCTCATCATACCTAATGGCCAAGTAACGGATAATATCATCACCAATTTTTCTACCGAGGGCAATATTCGTCTAGAACTTGAAGTGACTATGCCATATGCAGAAAGCTTTCCAAAAGTAAAACAGGTGATCGGGGAAGCGCTAGATCGATGTGATTTTATACTCAAAGATCCTGCTGCTCAAATAGGAATTGTTACCTATGATAGTCATAGCATAGTAGTGGCCGTACGCCCATATATTCATCCAGATGATTATTGGAAAGCTACCTTTGAAGTATACAGCGCAATTAAGGCAGCATTTAGTGCAAATGGAATCCAAGCAGCTTACTCTGAAGGAGTAGAGCTTGGAGAGATTGGAGCATAAGTCTACCATTTCTTATTTTTTTCATGGTTATTTATCGTTCAAGTTTTTAATTAACTTGAATACTATCTACAATATCGCTACTTTTAAAGTGTGAGTGGTAGGAAGGGCTTGGTCACGCTGAAGCGCAGGCTTAGTGGTAAGCGCGGGACGGGAGCGAGAGCGGACCCCTGGATGACACGACGGGAGAGGACACTTTTTCAGTGGAGTCGAGCGGCACACCCGCAAGATAATTTTAAAAATAAACAGAACTATAAAAGATATACTATGACGATTAATGAATTCAAAAAGTTGTTAGCGGACTCCAAAGAGATTGCTTTCAAACTGCCGAATGGGGACTTGGTGCCGAGTCATTTTCATGTGACTGAAGTCGGTCGAGTACAGAAAGATTTTATTGACTGTGGGGGTGTTGTTAGAAATGAGTTGGTAGCCAACCTACAACTGTGGAATGCAGATGACTATGATCATCGTCTGCATCCGGAAAAACTATTAAGTATAGTTGAAATGTCTCAAGAAAAACTAGGCATTGGTAATTTTGAAATCGAAGTAGAGTATCAAGGGGAAACAATCAATAAATTTGGACTGGAGCATGATGGCACTCAGTTTGTGTTAAGTACTAAAATGACGGACTGTCTCGCCATGGATAATTGTGGCATTCCAGCTGAGAAAATGAAAGTCAATCTTGGAGACTTGGTGCAAGGCAATGCATGCACGCCAGGTGGAGGATGTTGTTAATGAAGAGAAAATAGAATGAACAAAAACCTTATCGATTTTATCAAAAGCCTAGATTTTAGCACGATACCTGAGTCGAGAAAAACGCAGTTGCAACAATTGACAGATCAGGTTCAAACTTTGGTGGGGCAAAATGAACGAATCAATATCAACTGTATTTGTACCCATAATTCAAGAAGAAGTCATCTGACACAGGTATGGGCGAAAGTGGCGAGTATGTATCATCGTGTACGTAAGGTGAATACTTACTCTGGGGGTACTGAAGCTACGACAGTCTTTCCTGTCATCACAAAAACCTTAGCAAAGCAGGGTGTTCAAGTGATTCAATTAAGCGAGTCAGATAATCCACTATATGCCTTTAAATATGACGATCATGCGCCACCCATCATCGGCTTTTCTAAAAAATATTCGCATAGTTTCAATCCGCAATCAGGGTTTATTGCTTTGATGACTTGTGGAGATGCCAATGATAACTGTCCGGTAGTCGAAGGAGCAAGCAGTCGCGTGGCTTTGACGTATGTGGATCCTAAAGCGTCTGATGGCACGGACTTGCAAGCTGAGACCTACGCTAGCCGAAGTAAAGAAATCGCTACAGAAATGTTTTACGTTTTTAGTAGAATTGAAAAGTGATTTGTCTGTCTCTTAGCGTATCTTGCCAATAGATAAGCATTTCCATTTGAAAGAGACAGATCTGCGATATATATTCCTTCTTAATTTTGCAATGTTATGCATTAGCACCTCTGGTGTATTGGGGAGCAAATTATATCTGTATCCACCCTTAGGAGTGTGGGGGCGATGTTTTATATCCATCTTCTTATTAGGGGCGTATTGCAAGTACAAAGGCTTTGATTTTTCCTTGCGTCCTGGAAAAAGTACGGGAATAGTTTTCGCGAGTGGCGTCCTAATGGCAGTCCACTGGGTGTCTTATTTTTTTGCCTTGCAGCATACTAGTGTAGCCGTTTCAATGCTTGCTATTTTTACCTATCCAATGATCACTACCTTGCTGGAACCATTGGTTCTTGATGTCAAATTAAAAACAAGAAGCGTTTTTATGAGCGCGCTGATATTGGTGGGTATTTACTTCCTTTTGCCTACATTTTCATTAGAGAATGCGGATACCAAAGGCTTTTTGTTTGCCTTACTTTCTGCAGTAACATATTCCATAAGAAATCTAATGATGAAGCGCGAAATAGAATTGTACAATGGATCGGTACTCATGTATTATCAGTGCTTGGTATCAGTAATCATTTTGATTCCCTTCTTTTTTGTGGCCGCGCCAAGCATAGATGAGGTAGTGCATGATTTACCCTTTCTATTTGGCCTTGCTTTTGTTACAACCTGCCTAGGGCATACTATTTTTCTGTATACTTTCAAACACTTTAAAATCAGTACTGCGAGTATACTGAGTAGCTTTCAGCCTGTATTTGGAATAATATTGGCTGCCATCTTTTTGAGTGAAATTCCTTCGGGGAGAACGGTATTTGGAGGAGCGATTATA
>CAKZVJ010000222.1 GCA_937923345.1 uncultured Saprospiraceae bacterium | reverse complement strand
TGGTACCTAGGGCTGACGCCCTAGGCTATTAATATGTCGCTCCATCCGGAGCTTTTGTTTGTATATCCTTTATATTAAACTATGAATTTATAGCTCCATCCGGAGGTTTTGTCAATCTAGAGAGTACAGATTCTACATTCACACCACCGTGAATTGACTCGATTGGTGGTTCGTATCACATTCTTATCCCTTCGATTTTTTATACGCTTGAATGCGTCCGCGATTGTCTGACCTCATTTTGGGCTCTTAGAAATCACTTTGCATTAAATTCTTGCGGTATGATAGATTTAAAATCAACTCCCCCCAAAAAGTTAAACTGTGTCATTATATGTTATACTATGGATGTATAGTAGTACTTTTAGGTAAAGAGCTTAATACTAGGCATTTATGTACCTAGTATCCACAAAACTAATAACCAAGACAAAAAATTGAATCATGAAAAAAATACTCTACCTATTCATTTCTTTGGTATTCCTATGTTCTTGTTCAGACGATACCTCTGATAATATTGGAGAAGATCAAGAACCTGATGTATTAGAAAATAGCTTTACCCTTGATGTTGATGGTGCCATAGAAACACTCTCATTTGATTGTTTAAATTCTCTATCGGCATACGGTACCGGAGCAAGAACTGATCAAACAACGGACAAATTTATTTTTGACCAGGGCTATTCTTTCATTGACCTCTCCTCAGGCCAGCGATTGGTTTATCAATTCATCCTATTTACAGAACAAGACATTAGGCTGTTGAGTGCCACAGAACTTAGTTCATTGATCAGTGAAAACCCTGACTTACTAGGCCTGGAGGTGAGCCTTATGGAAGGTGAAAACGTATTTAAAAATCAATTTTATGACCTCTCTTCTTTAGGTCCTGGATATGATGCAAGAAATATTGTAGCTGACAATGAATTATTCAATTTCTCAATAGGAGATATCAATACATTTGAATGTTTAGATAATATTGAAATCATAGCATTGGATGTAAGCTATTCTGGCATTATTAAAACTGAAGATGAATCCGAGCAAAGAAGTATATCCTTAAATATGGATACACATTTGAGAACGTGGTAATTAGTATGAATACAGTTTTTAATCCTTTTACAAAGGCATTTTGAAATGGTTTTCTAAATGAAAAATCAACCCAACAGATTAAATCTTCTTTTTGTTATTCCGGGATTGCGCCATAGGCTATGGCCTTATCGCTCCAACCAGAGCTTTTGTTATATCCGTTTATAGGTGATTAGAATAGGATTGATTATGGTTACATTTAGCCCTTGTTTTAGCTTGACAAAGAGCCGTTCAATTTTGTATAAGGATCCTGTTCCCAAAAAAAAAAAGCAAACCATACATTCTAGAATGTACGATTTGCTTTGCAATCCAGTTTTGAGTCCACTCTGGAAAGTAGCGGATTGCACAAAATGAACAATTTTGGATGAGATTTTTTATTCTCGAAATTCAGTGATGCTTGTGCGACAACATGATGGCGTGCCTGAGCATCAGTGGATTGAGAAAATGAAAAATATCGCCAAAAGAGTCATTTTGTGGTTTCGTGAGTTTTCGGAGCGGACTCACCATTTATAATTTATAATTAAATTAAAGTGTTTGCGCACACTCCTTCTTAATGGCTTCCAGGGCTTTATCATAAGTCATCGTCTTGCGCTCATCTACCAGCTTTAGAAGTGCCACGGCAAAATCGTCCGCTGGGGCATCTCCATTTACAGTATCAGAAACAAGATTCACAATATTTATAGTATCATCTTTTGTGAACTTTATGATTTCCCAAAGCTTGTTAGAAACATATACTTGTTGAGTAACATTATGTTCATATTCCTTTTGGATAGCGACCATCAGAGAGTATCTCAATGCTTTTGCATCCATATTCGGAGTGCGAAGTCTAAGGAGTAGGGCAGGAATAGAAATACGCTCGCAAAATAAGCACAAACGTTCATACGCTTGAAGGCGTATCGGCAAGGCCGCCTCCTGATTCTTCTCCTTATATTCCAGCATCTTCATCTGATACTGCTTGTCCAAGAACCTACCCATGATAGTGTATACCGTAAAAAATACGATCAAGGCAGGGATGGCCAATTTTATGATATCTAATACTACTTCGAATGCTGTCATATGATGTTTGTCAAATTTGCGCGAAAATAGGAATCTCGCTATAGATTTTACTTCTTTTTTTAAAATAACGTTACATTATTCAAGTAGAACAACTCTTTGAGTTAAAATTATGTTTATTAGTGTAGAAGTCGTGAAATAGATGACTTTTATTTAAAAAATGAATATTTTTGTATCAAATAGTATACGATGAATAATATAAAGGAAACAGTAGTACAAACACCAATCACTTTGACAGATAGCGCAGTTACTGCCTTGAAGCGTATTATGGAGGAGCAGAACATCGCTGAAGACCATGGCTTGAGAGTTGGTGTAAAAGGAGGGGGATGTTCAGGTTTTTCTTACGTATTAGGCTTTGATAAGCAAAAAGAAAAAGACACTGTTTTCAAAATAGGTGATATCACTGTATTTATGGAAAAAGCACACGGCATCTACCTTATTGGTATGGAGATCGACTGGGTAGAGGGATTGAATAACAGAGGCTTCTCTTTCAACAACCCCAACGCAGACGAATCTTGTGGTTGTGGATCTTCCTTTAGCGCATAATATTGCCCATAGTTTTACCTATTATTTAAATTCTTGTGTTTAGGCTGGTCTGTACACTTGGACAGCTTAATGGCAACCCGGATACATTTTTGTCTAATGTCTAAAGTAGGGCTATTCAGGGATTTTCAGAAGTAAGAGAAGAACCCCGGAGAGCTTGCCCTGATTTTTTCGGGGGCATATTAAAGGCATATTCAGGAGTAAGCGGGGCTCGCCTCAGAGAACCTGTTCCGATTTTCTCGGAAGGCGATATGTTAATAGTCTGGGGTGTAAGCCCCAAGCAAAGAATAGGGTAAAATCCAAATTGGCGGGATTTTTATTTGAAAAATCGTGACAATTTGAAAGCAAGAATTACCCTATTTTTACATCAATTTCATGAAGAACGAAGCAATTATTTATAGATAACCACAAGCAAAATTGTGTTTCTCAAAGACTTACATGATTTCTGAATATCTCTATTAAAGCCCAGGCTTATTAGCGAGGCAAGAAATACATAAGAGTAGTGATTTGGTTTAATTTACAATTTTTCAGGCACCTTATTTTTTCCAAAGGAAATACAACTATCAACTAAGGATTGAAGAATCTTTATAAATAATTCACAATTTAGTACTCTCAATTCTTCATTGTACATTCTAGTAAATTGTAATTTTTCTTCAACTTCGACGATACTCCAATAACCCATTTTACTCTTGGCATTTTCCAATAAAGCATTAGTCTGCAATTGATTGGGAATCATATCTACTGAGTTATAGGTAAATGCTTCCCTTAACGAAAAGGCTAAAGTGGCTTTTGTCCTGCTAATCTCAATAGCATAATTCTCTTTGTTTGCATGCTTGTACTGTATGATAGCCTTTTTCTTTGTGATGGATTTTGTGGTTACATTATGCTCATCACAAAAAGTTTGAATCGCGTACTTGAAGTAATGTTTGTTTTTAACGATCACTTTTACGCCAACATGAATAAGTTTCAGCAAATCTTTATCTTCAATGTACTTGTCCAGTTCATCTACCTTCTGCCAAGACCGCTCTCTTTTGTCATCCTCTTCGTAATTTTCTAATTCGATAGATACTTCTAGTAAGTAGGTAGGAACTTCTTGGTCATTCTTGCGATAAGTACCGATTTGAATTGGAAGAGGTCTGCCGAGTACACCAGCTTCCTCATAAGCTTCTTTTGTTGCAGATATAGCCGGTGGTAAAGGTTTTTCTATTGTACCTTTTGGGATTACCCATTTGGTATCATCGGAATTTTTTATGAGTAATATCTCTAATTTATTATCAACAAATCTGTATGGGATAATCGCAGATTTTTTTTTCATTTTTTAATGTTTATTTATGTACCTACTTTGAAAAATAAGCAAAATGAGCAAAAAATATATACTGTGTTTTCGCCGTTTTTCAGAGAAGACACAATTATTAATCCAACGTGCTATTTCGCATCAAACTTGATGGAATGTTTTAGAGTGTGAATTTATAATTCCATGGCGGATATTGCTTATTGTTCGCATTAAAAAATAATTAATAAAGGAATTCTCTTACAAAAATAACAGCGTCATTTGAATAGCACTTTGTTATTGCTGCAATATGCGCACACTTCGATTGCATAATTATCTTCTAAGCGGAATTGTTTTAGATATGTATTTTGTAGGTCTCACTATCATTTTTACCCGCAAATTATTCATATCAACTTTGTCTAGATTTAGGGTTGTAATAAAAAACGCTCTTTTTCTAACTAGGATTCATTTTGTAAAGCATAAGAATTTTATCGGGGAGATAAATATGAGTCTTAATTGTTTATATTGTGATAAGCCTGTACCAATTTATGAAACTCCAGTTACCAGATTTCTTTCTACTTTTCGTTTTTGAAAGCAATAAAGTTCACATTAAGAATTTTGTCGATAATCATTTTGATTCTAAGGATTTGGCTGCCATAGCAGAGACTTCGGCAAACAATGTGTCTGTTCTAGAGTCTGTAATTCAGAAGAGATTACGACTTCGACAAAGAACTGTATTTGATGCTTCTGGCCTTAGTCATTCTTGTAGAATTCGATTTAAGAAAATGGCAAAGAAATATCATTGTCCTGTACTTGCTCATGTCCTCAACTCTACTGATTCTGATGCGCTTTCACTTAGTCAATTGGTCAAAAGCTTGAAAAAAGATGGATTTAATGAGATAAAGCGCATTGATGTAGCAGAAGAATGGACAATCCATATAGATACCAATCCGTCTGATAAGTCAGATATGACTGGGCCCTTTGATGTCATCGGTGATATTCATGGTTGCTACGAAGAGCTATGTTTGCTTTTGAAAAAATTGGAATATCAGGTTTCCTATAATAAAAGTGGGCAAGATTCTTTTACTGCTACCCATCCAAAGGGTAGGAAGTTGATTTTTGTGGGAGACTTGGTCGATAAAGGGCCAAATTCTCCTGCGGTACTTCTTTTAGTCCTTTCATTATTAAAAAGTGAAATGGCCTATTGTGTTATTGGCAATCATGAAGCAAAATTATTGAAAAAGCTTGAAGGGAGGAAGGTCTCGCTCAATCACGGCCTTGATAAAAGTGTTGCTCAGTTCGAAAATGAAACACCTGTGTTCAAAGAAGAAGTGATTGCATTCATCAAAAGCTTACCACATCACTTAGTCTTTGATGGGGGTGCATTGGTGATAGCGCACGCGGGCATCCAAGAACAAATGATCTTGCGAGACTCTGGTGCCATCAAAGCATTTTGTCTATACGGAGAGACCACCGGTAAACTAGATATAGACGGTCTACCAGAAAGAAAAAATTGGGCGCTAGAGAATAAAGGAAAAGCCAAAGTAGTACATGGCCATGTACCAGTCACTGAGTCTGTCTGGGTCAATAATGTTCTAGATATTGATACGGGATGTGTGTATGGTGGTCGATTGACTGCCTTGCGATATCCAGAAATGGACTTGGTAAATGTATCTGCGCTGAAGGCATATTCTACCCCTAAGAGTGGGAAGAATCCTTTTCGGGAGTGAAATAAAACTAAAAAAAGCCTATTTTATAATAAAGAGTTAAAGATGAATGCCAAGAACCTATCATTAGTCATTGCTATAATTTGTTTCGCTCTCATACTGGTAAACTGTTTTGGTCATGTAGAAGAAAAGCTAAATTATGCCAAAAGGCCAGTAGACCTGATAAATTATTCTGGCGCTCCTTTACAAGAGGCTATTTTTTCAGATGCTATATATGAAAAGATTGAAAATAGAGAACTACGCTTATCGAGAGCATATAATAAACTAATCCAAATTGGTAAATATCGTGAAGTAAATTCAATGACAGACTTAAAATTGGATTGGGGATTGGATACGCTTAAAAAGGAAGAACTCAATCATCTTGATAGTTTTAGTTTTTTTGATGCGTCGACCGAAATTATTCAAGCGGCAAAAGAACATGACCTAGTGATTGTTACAGAATCGCATACCAAGCCAAATCATAGAGTATTCACCTCGCAATTGTTAAAAGATTTATTCGACAATGGATATACTTCATTAGGTCTTGAAAATATAAATCCTCTTTATGAGGATGGTGAAGGGAGGCTTTTGGATAGCCTGATGAATGACAGAGGATATCCCTTGGTGTCTTTATTGTCAGGTATCTATACAAGCGAATCTCATTATGCAAATTTGATAAGAGAGGCAAAACGGATTGGGTTTAATATTTTTGCTTATGAAAGAAATGGCAGTAGTGATTCTGAAAGAGACCAACAACAAGCGGAACATATATTTAACTATATGTCTGAACATCCCGATGAAAAGGTAATTTGTTACGGAGGTTGGTATCATGCTATAGAATTGCCCATATTGAAGCGAGGTAAAGAAGGTGATTTTTGGATGGCATATGAATTAAAACAGATGTCTGGGAAAGACCCATTGACGGTGTATCTAGATGCATTCAATGAGAAAATTTCTACTGAAGTTAAGAGTAGTCCTTACTATGATTTTCTCATTAAGAAGTTTGGCTCGCCTGAATTCCCGGTTGTACTCAAGAATAATAAAGGGGAATTTTATAATGGAGAAAATAATCATTTGCCATTTGATATCTTGACTGTAAGTCCAAAGGATAAATATGATGAGAATGGCTTAGCCAATTGGCTACAATATTATAATCGAGATAGTGGATGGGAGTGGGTTGATTTCTCTACGCCCATCAATAAAGTAATTGAAAAGAACTACCCTGTAATGATTAAAATATTAGAGCCGTATACCAATGATTTAGCTACACCAATCCATTGTTACGAGTTAAAAGAAAAGGTAGACGAATTTAAATTGCCCGTATTCTTGAAGAAAAATCGCTTGATTATAATTGGCCGTAATGGGGCTAAACTGTTTGATGAAATTATTTAAGGCTACTTTGAATTGTAATTATTCATTAGTAACATTATAAAGCATTTCTTCCAATAACAGTATCTATACAATACTAATAAACAAGATTCTAGCTTACAAAGAATGATACCAATAAAATTTGAAAATAAATTATATGACTTAAGCCATGAAACAAGTTCAAAATATTATTTATGTCGGTCAAAGTATTTTAGGCATGAACAAACTCTTAACTCTTAACTCTCAACTCTCCACTCTCCACTCTTCACTCTCCACTCTCAACTCTCCACTCTCCACTAAAAGATCGCGACTTGCCGAAGGCAACCAAGCACGGCAAGCGGAGCGCGCAAGAGACTAGGGGGTGAAGTGGTTTCGCCTTTTTCAGGCGGAAGGAACGGAAGACCCGACGCCATGCACAAAGCACTTCACCTTTTCAGTGAAGTGCTTTGTGCATCGGTGGAGTCCCCAAAAATTAAATGTTTGAATACTACGGGATCTTATATCGAACGCCGGTATAGACATTTCTACCGAAGATAGGTCCCCAAATCAAGGAGCTGTCAAAGAATTCAGAATTCGGATTGTCTGCCGATAGGATAGGGTTCTCTTGCATGAAATTGAGTAGGTTTTCTACACCTAGGTATACTTCTACAGACTTCCATTTTTTCGTAATCTGTCCGTTGACTATAAAATAATCGGGAGAGTATTCGTCCAATTGGAACTCCAACGGATTGGTGCCAGTAAATGGAATACGTCTCCTGCCTTGCCAGTTGATAGTGGCATCGAAGGCCCACTTGTGCTCTATCTCATAGGCTAAGTTGACAAATGCACGCTGTATGGAAGACAGTGGTTTTCGCAGTCTACCATCGAGCATGTCTGCCTGCACGTCATTGAATCTATAGGCTAGACGGACATCAAAGAAAGGAAAAAGTTCTGCATCTATCTGTGCTTGTACACTATGCGAATAGGATCGACCTTCTAGATTGTAGATACTCACAGACTGCACGTCGTGGTCGTAATCTACTATGACCTGATCTTGGAAAAAGGTATAGTAATAATCTACGCCAATCACCACTTCTCTAGCACCGAGTCGCATCGCCTTGCTAAGATTTGCTCCAAAGTTCCAACCAATCTCTGGCCTCAAGCTGTAAGGAAAATCGGCAGGTGCTCCGGGACTCCATCTGATCTGTCGATTGCTGGCAAAGATGCCAATGTTCTCTGCAAAAACTGTCGCTGTCCGTAAAGAACGCCCTGCTGCTAATCTGAAAACGGTATCATCATCTGGCGCGTATCGTAGATTGGCACGAGGGGTAAAAAACACGCCGTAACTGTTGTGTAAATCCTGTCTCAGTCCAAGGACGGCGGTAAACTTTTCGCTTGGTTGATATGTGTATTCTCCGAAAATACCGGTAGAAACTTCTCTTCTGTTGAATGGTGTTCTACCCACGATCTCATCAAATTTGTCATAAACGAAACTGTAACCGACGCGGTATTTATGCTTGATAGACTGCAGTACATTTTGGTAAATATAGTTGGCATAAAAACTCTCTTGCGTGGCGTCATATATTTTGAATAATCTGGGATCACTCTGCGCTGCTGGTATTCCAAACTGAGACTCTTGCTTGTGATACGTTCCTGAAAGCTGCAATCCCATGCTTGCTAATGGATTGTCTAAGAATACTTTTCCAAACTTGAGCCAGCCTTCGGCACGACGATTGTCGATAGAGGCACCCCAAACATCATTGTCTAATTCTAAAGAAAGCGCATCTGCACCTAGCTGTCCACTCACACGATTAGAAATGGTTCCTTTGATGCCCGCTTGAAATCGGAATCCATCGTCTCCGATAAATTTCCATCGATGCAAAGCAATAAAGTTTTCTGATAATGGATTGTCTAAAAAGCCATCTTCGTTTCTATCGTTTTCGAAGAAATTTTTCTTGGCGTGTAGGAGGGTTGCGGCGTACCACTTGTCATTGATATCATGTCTGATGTTAGCATTGCCTTCTAGACGGCCACCTTCATTTGCATAAAAGTTGAGGTACAACTTTTCCATGTTGCTGCATGGTTTCTTGAGTTCAATATTAATCTGACCAGCGAGACTTTCAAAGCCATTGGCTACTGAGCCAGTACCCATATTGAGCTGAATACCTTCTAACCAAGTTCCGGGTGTAAATTCAAAACCGTACAGTGCAGCGAGACCACGCACGTAGGGCATGTTCTCTCTGGTGACTTGTATGTTCGGACCTTCTAGTCCGAGCAGTTGAATTTTGCGCGTACCCGTGACTGCGTCTGTAAAGGTGACATCTACCGAAGGGTTGGTCTCAAAGCTCTCTGCAATATTGCAGCATGCCGCTTTTAGAAATTCTTTTTCGCCTATGTTTTGTACTTTGATTGGGTTGAGATAAGAGATCTCTGTGGTCTTTTTGCGATGTACTACTTCAACAGTATTGAGCGTAAGGGCATCGGTCAAGACGATAGAAACCATGCTTTCATTGCGCATAGAAATGGTATCGTTTTGATAGCCTACGTAGCTTACTTCAAGGTCTTCAGCATTGTCAACTCTGTCGAGCTCAAATTGTCCATCAACATCTGTTGTGGTTCCGCCTTCTTGGTCTAACCATTTGACCGTGGCACCAATGAGGGGCACTCTATTGCCATGTGGGTCGCGTTCGTAAATCATACCTGTGACACTTTCTCCGGGTGTACGAACATTTTTAAAAGCCTGCGTAGTAGCAATGAGCTTATCTGCATTGTCCTCTGAAATAGGACTTCCGTCATATTGACAACAAGCGGGTAAGTTGGCGTAGGCGTCTTTACTGGCGGCTAAGACATCAGTACCGTGTCCAGACTCGCTTAAGCGCTGATGGAGTAGCTTTTCATCAAAAGTGTTTTCGTCAATTTCTACAAATAAAGTTTGTTGCTCCAAATCATAATGCGCTTTCATGACCCCATCTGTGACGATGGCTGTCGCTTCAATTCTATCAGCGCACATACTACAGGCCCCCTTTACATGGATTTGCACATTGGGGCTGTTACTGTCTATGACATTGGGGGCAGGCTCTGCCTCATGTTGTATGGCAGTTGGTGCACCTGCATAGTGACAGCATGCTGGTAAATTGGCGTATGCTTCTTCATTGGCTTTTACTTTATTGGTGCTGTGTCCTGCATCAGCCAGCCTTTGATGGAAAGCTTGCTTGTCAAATGTATTTTTGTCAACTTCTAAATGAAGGATTTGTCTCTCTAAATCATATTGAGCCTTCATAACGCCGTCGGCAAGGATAGCGGTAGTTTGGATTCTGTCAGAACACATACCGCAAGCTCCCTTGACGTGGATTTGTACTTTTTTATTCTTTGGAGGTGCATCTTGCGCAATCCCATGGAGGGTACACAGTGACATCCAAAGAAGGAGTATGAAATTTATATGTTTCATTACGATATATTATGGTAGCACACAGGTGTGCTTACAATTAATTTAAATATTAGGGATAAGGTGGTTAAAGGGACTACCTGTAGAGGTAGTGTTATCCTATTTGTGGCGGCTGCCAGATCAGGTTGTAGATTCCTAAACGAAATGGGGTGCCTGGTGATAGTGGTGTTGTTTTGTGGTGTTCGATTTCTGTCTTGCCCTGGACTTCTATGCTATCCTTGATTAGGAAAGTGTGCATACAGCAGGAACAGTCACATTGACTACCACATGGCGATTCGTCTTCGCTTTCTGGAGACTCTTGACTAAGATCAAAGACTTCATCTTCACAAGCATCATGCTTTGCCTCCTCGTGGGAGCAGCATGAGCTCGTCAGTGCATATCCCATATTTGGGAAGGCAACAAATAAAGCCAATATGATAGCCACTAATCTCATTAATAACATTGTATCTTAATAATTACAAATATAATGCAAATCTATCTCGATTGCTTAGTAGATAGACGCATATGCACCTGTTTTTGGTGCTATTATCAGATTATTAACGATTTTTTAGGGGAAATAGGGTTCAAAAAGACAAACTATTTGACTTCGGTTGGTGGTATATAGGGGTTTTCTTTATGAATGGTCAAGAGGTAGATCAATCCTAAGGCGGATACAGCAGCTATGACCCAGAAGCTGAGGGTGAAATTTTCGACCTTGTTTTGGTATACTGCTGCACTGATTAATGCCCCTAATCCGATGCCTGCCTCCAAGGCGATATATACCGTAGCCAAGACGCGTCCTAACTGTTTGGGATCAGCTCGATCGATCGCCCAAGCGAACATAGCCGGACTAGAAATACCAAAAGAAAATCCCAGAAATCCAGAAGCTAGAAAAAGCCACGTGGGGCTGTTGGAATAACCAAAAAATACTAAAGAGCCAACTACGCTGAATAGGGCCACCTTTAGCACGGGAAGCCTTCCATAGATATCCGATACTCGCCCGGCCACCAAACGGGAAGCTATAGAAGAGGCGGTAATAATGCCTAGATACATACCTTTATTTTCGATGCCTAAGTCTACACATTTGTCTGGAACAATGGTTAGGATCGCGCCAAAACCAAAGTACAAACTAAATGTAATAAGACCTGGTCGTATGCCTACTGGGTGAAAAATCTCTTCTTTCTTGAGTGCTAGTAGCTTGGCGGAAAATGGTTTCTTATTTTGTAAGGTCTCTTTTAAACCAAAGAGCAGCATCACGGAAATCACTGCCAAGAAGGAAGAGGCAAAAAACATGGTATCGATTGAAAAATTATTCACCAAGTAGCTTCCAAATGGTGGAGCACCTGAGGTGCCAGTGTTTAGAGATACACCGAGGATCCCCATGGCTTCTCCTCGTCGATGGGAAGGGACGATGTCTGCAACGTACGCTGTCGAGGCGGTTGGTTTGAATCCGGTAGAAAATCCATGGACAAGGCGTAAAAATAGAAAGCCAGCCACGCTAGAAATAAATGGATAGAGTAGGCTACAGAAAATACACACGGTGGTTCCAATCACCATGACGGGTATGCGTCCTACGGTATCTGTTAGTTTTCCACTAAAGGGTCTGCTGATACCGGCTGTCAAAGTAAAAAGGGCAATGATCAATCCGACATATTCTTCCCCACCTAAATTTTTCAAGTGTCCAGGTAGCTCTGGAAGCATCATGCTAAATGAGGCACCAAAAAGGACATGGCTTAAACACAGCACTAGAAAGGCTCTAGTATATAAGGCTTGCTGAGTTGATTTTTGGACTACTTTCATTCGATGCTGCAAAGATGGGATAAATAAAATTGGAAAGCAGAGTGACGCCAATTTAAAAGTGAATTAGCAATGTAATTTTTGAGAAATAATATTTGCAATTCTAGTTA
Organism: uncultured Saprospiraceae bacterium; assembly: GCA_937923345.1. Lineage (GTDB taxonomy): Bacteria > Bacteroidota > Bacteroidia > Chitinophagales > Saprospiraceae > JALZVN01. Next base: position 975 of record CAKZVJ010000222.1, on the reverse strand, counting down.
ATGCGTTTAATTTTACGCGAATAATTATTGATAAAGCAACTTAGAAATCATATGTCTAAAGTACTAATAATCGGAGCGGGAGGCGTAGCACGCGTGACCGCTTTCAAGATGGCTGCCCAGAAGAGAGTCTTCAAAGAAATCATGATTGCAAGCCGCACCAAATCAAAGTGTGTGGCTATTGCGAAAGACATCGCCAAAAAGTATAAGCGCGATGATATTCAATGCAAAAAGATAGATGCTGAGAATGTGCCGGCGCTCATTCGTTTAATCAAATCTTTTAAGCCTGATGTGGTGGTTCACCTTGCATTGCCTTATCAGGATTTGACTATAATGGAAGCTTGCCTGGCAACTAAGACTCCCTATTTGGATACTGCTAATTATGAGCCGAAGGATGAGGCTAAGTTTGAATACAGCTGGCAATGGGCGTATCAAGACAGATTCAAAGAAGCTGGCATCATGGCTGTACTGGGCTGTGGGTTTGATCCAGGCGTGACGGGGGTGTTTACTAAGCATGCCGTAAAGCATCATTTCGATGAGATTCAATATTTGGATATTGTAGATTGTAATGGGGGAGATCATGGTAAAGCATTTGCGACCAACTTCAATCCGGAAATAAATATCAGAGAGATCACCCAAAATGGACGTTACTACAAAAATGGAAAATGGATAGAGACGGTCCCATTTGAAATCAAGAAAAAACTGACTTATCCAAATATAGGAAAGCGGGATTCTTATTTATTGTATCATGAAGAATTGGAATCGCTGGTTAAGAATTTCCCTACCATCAAACAGGCTCGTTTTTGGATGACTTTCGGTCAAGAGTACCTAACCCACTTACGTGTCATCGAGAATATTGGAATGGCGCGTATAGACCCTGTCAAATATAAGGGAGTCGATATTGTACCGCTTCAGTTCCTCAAGGAAGTCTTGCCTAATCCAGGGGATTTAGGAGAAAATTACTCAGGAGAGACTTCT
>CAKZVJ010000221.1 GCA_937923345.1 uncultured Saprospiraceae bacterium | reverse complement strand
TACTATAGCCCAGGGTGGCAACCCTGGGAATTAGCGAGGCAAGAACCAATTTGGCGTGATTTTCTTTTAAAAATCATGACAAATTGAGTCAAAGAATCACCCCGTTTTTAAAGCAATAGTATTAAAAATGGTGTGATCATTCAGAGATTTTAAGATGTAGAACCTTTTATCTCAATGAAATATGATATTTCTGTACATCCCTAACATAAAAATAGCAAAGCCGACCCTATGACAATGAATCGGCTTTGCAATGAAACAGAGGCTGAAAGAGTTTGCAATATAGTATTACAGATATTACTGTGTACGTTTTGTATATTCCTCAACAGCCTTTTTTACTGCAGAACTAGGTTGAGAATCGATATATAAAGCTAAAGCTTCATCAAATACATCTTGTATTTTCTTGCGATCCCAGAAAGCGATTGCTTTTATAGTTTTCAGCTTTTCACTGTTTATTCTGAAAGTAGAAACTACCGTTTCTGCAGGGGTAGGGGAGGGGCTTACTTTGTCTACCTTAGAGGCAACCTTATTACTTACCTCTATCCCAGATTGAGGTGCTGGGTCATTATCTGGTATCAAGGTGTTAAGTCTCTTTCTACCTATACTATTTTTAAAATCCTTTGCCATGATTATTGAGTTATGAGTCCACTCTGGAAAGTAGCGGATTGCAGAAAATGGAAAATATCGCCAAAAGAGTCATTTTATGGTTTCGTTACTTTTCGGAGCGAACTCAGTTATTAATATTTAATGTGCAGCCACGATTTCTAGGCCTAAATTTTTATAATCTTTCGCGCCATTGCTACTTGGGGCATATGTGAATATGTCCATATTGTCAATAGGCGCTTCTACAAGTGCTATATTCTTTCTAATTCTGGTCTTAAACACCTTGTTGGGGAAGTAATCTTCAATCATATCTGCAATATTCTTGTTGAGCACCAATCGATTGTCAAATTGGGTTAGGAATACGCCTGTGACCTCTACTTCCTTGTTTAGTCTGACTTTTATTTTGTTGATGATAAACATAAGTTTATCAAGCCCTTTCATGGAGAAATACTGCGCATCTAAGGGTATATAAACCTCATTACATGCTGTTAAGGCATTGATAGTCAATAAGCCTAAGGATGGCGGGCAGTCAATTATGATAAAATCATACATTCCGTCCCATTGGTTGACAATTTCCTTGAGTACATATTCTCTACCTGGAACATTGCTCAGTTCTACTTCCGCTACTGATAAATCAAGATTGGAAGGTATAATGTGTAAAGTATCAGAGACAATATGAACAGGGGCGGGCGCCTTTTCGGTTAAGGCATCATAAATGCTTACTTCTGCATCTTCCAATCCAAAAGAATCACTAAGATTTGCCTGAGGATCTAGATCAATAAGTAAAATCTTTTTGCCGAGTTTGCTCAATGCTACTCCAATATTTTGAACTGAAGTGGTTTTGCCTACACCGCCTTTGTGGTTTGCAACAGCAATAATATTTGACATATATATAATTTAGTATTCGCAATATTACAAAATAATATAATATGTATTGGTAAGTCTACTCTAAAATTATTTAAAATAATATAGTGCCACTTCGCATGATAGTCTGGAAAGGGTAGAAATAGGATGTAATCTCTTATTAGGTAATTATAAAATATGGCAAAGTAATTGATTTACCAATGTGAGAATTAAATAAAAATAACATACAATGAGAAATTTACTTACCCTCCTCTTTGCAGTTCTATGCTTTGTTGGAAATGCTCAAGAAGTAGAAGTTGGTCTTAAAGGTGGCGTCAATTTATTCCATGGTGACCTTGTCCCAAACATAGTTGATGTTGAATCCCTTGGATTTGGCGGTGGTCTTTTTGCTAGATACCATTTCAGCCCAAAGTTTGATTTAAAAGCTTCATTTAATTATGGGCAATATGAAGGTACTGACCTTAATTTTGAAGAAAGGGCTAATAGGGGCTTTTCTTTTGAATCAACTTTAATCGACTTCACATTAGGCGCAGAATGGAATCTACTAGGTGTAAACATCTATGAAAATCAAAAACGATTTGCGTCAAATTTTACTCCGTATTTACATCTAGGTGTTGGTGCGAATTTAGCTGACGCTACAATTTCTACAACTGCTGAAGGGAGACCTTTAGATCCACAAGATTTGACAAGAGAGTATCCAAGTTTATCTATGGTAGTTCCTATGGGACTTGGTATTCGATACAGCCTAGATAAATTTGTCGTAGGTATAGAAGGTACATTGACAGCTGGTCTAAATGACTACTTAGATGGTATTAGTAGATCAGCAAATCAGACAGATAATGACTGGTACACTTCTGTAGGAATTACTGTTGCATACAGAATAGGCGAATCGGCTAGCAGTTATATTGGTAGCGATACTCCTGTAGAATATCTTGAAGAAGATGAATATTACGAAGAAGATGGGAACAACTAGTCCTATTAAAAAATAAATTGAAGGTAAAAAAAGGAAGATAATCAATGGATTATCTTCCTTTTTTTGATTTTGCCTCCATACCCAAGCAACGTTCCACTTAGAACAGATATTAGATAGGAGGATAATTTGCGCTTAAAAAGTCAGGACTTGACTAGAAACGAGAAATATTTGTTTTTAAGACAATATTTACCACATATTAATCCTTTAGAATATTGTCTTTTGCGTTAAAAAACTGCAATTTTGTTAGGTACTCATTCTGTGCAGGAAACAATTAAAAATTACCCACTTGGTTAAGAAATCGCATCTCTTATTTTTTTTTGCTTTATGCTTCTTGTCTTGCAAGGAAGAGGATACCCCAAAGGAATTCTTTAATGTAGATGAACGCTTGCATGGCTACTTCGAAACGTTCGAAAGAGAAGCTGCTGCACGAGGCATGGAAATCGATCTTAATGAAGCCATTCTAACAGCCCAAATCAGTGAAATCCAAGGAGAAGGGGTAGCTGGTCAATGCTCTAGACCGCAAAACACTTTAGACAATGATATTACTATCGATGCGTCTTTCCTCAATAGCAATGTAAGTGATTTGCTCAAAGAGTTGGTAATCTTCCATGAATTGGGGCATTGTTTTTTGCAGAGAAGTCATCGAGAAGATGAATATCCAAATGGCAATTGCATAAGTATTATGCGCAGTGGCGTAGATGGTTGCAGAGATAATTATAATAGTACCTTTAGATCTATTTATATTGACGAACTGTTTGATCCAGACTCTTTCTAGTAGCCTTACTTTTCTTTCAACATTTTCTTAATAAATTATAATCCTTAGTCTAGGATGGTTGCGACTCGCCGAAGGCGTCAAAGCTCGACAAGGCGGAGCCGCGTAAGAGGCTAGGGGGTGAAGTGGGTCCCTGCAGATAGTATAGCCGCATAGCCATGCGGCTATACTAGCTGTAGGGTACGAACGGAACACCCGACTCCGTCCCTTTTTTCAAGGGGCTGGAGGAGACCCCCAAGTTTGCTTTTTATTCCTAAAATAGTTTCCAAAAGGAATCGCCGAATAAATATCCTTATGTTAAGTATAGTTTGTTCGATTTTTATAAACACAATAAAATTCGTAGACGCTCCTTTTATTACTAATATGTGTAAATTGGAGGTCATACCTGATGTCCAGACAAACTCTAGATCGTGTTTTGTAAACCAATAAATGAAATATAATATGGCTGCTACGTACCTTAATTGTGCAGTGGGTTCATTAGATGTGTATACGCCAAGTGCTGAAAGTCCATGGAATGAGGAGCGTGTGAAGCATCTATACCGAAGGATTGGTTTTGGTGCCACTCAAGCGATGATAGAAAATGCTTTGGCGCAAGATCCAGCTACTTTAATTGATCAGTTGATTGACGATGCTTTGGTGAAGCCAAATTTTCCGCGTCCTGATTGGGCAGACTGGGCGCTTTCTGACTACGACCCTAATAACACAACGGCGCAAGCACTGCAACAGCTTTATGAAATAATTACGCGGTGGTCTACGGAGTTTCTGGATGATAATGCAATGCGGGCCAAGTTGATGTTGTTTTGGAGCAACCACTTTGTAACTAAGCTGGAAGACTACAATTGTCCCTCTTATAACTATGATTATTTTCGGTTGCTTGAAAATCACTCTTTAGGTAATTTTAGAGATTTTGTACATGAGATAGGGACTGCACCAGCTATGCTGATTTTTCTAAATGGTGTTCAGAACACTAGGTTTGAACCCAATGAAAATTATGCTAGAGAGCTGATGGAATTGTTCACCTTGGGCATAGATAATAATTACACACAAAATGATATAGAGGAAGCGGCAAGAGCATTGACAGGATGGAACGGATTTTCAGAAGCTTGCGCTCCGATTACTTATGTGCCAACGTTTCATGATGCTGGACAGAAGACCATTTTCGGTCGGACAGGAGCATGGGACTACGACGGGTTGATGAATCTTATTTTTACTGAACGATCGATAGAGTGCGCAACCTACATCTGTTCGCGTCTCTACAATCACTATGTGAATAGAGAGCCGAATGAAGATATCATAGTTGGAATGGCACAGGTATTTTTAGAAAATAATTTTGAAATTGCTCCTGTACTTCGTGTTTTATTTAAGAGTGAGCACTTTTTTGATGAAGCACATTTTGGAGGCCTTGTGAAAAGCCATATAGAATCTACCTATGGCATAATAAAAGAGATGGAGTACCCAATACTAGAGGCTGAAATACAAGGGCCGTTTCCCAATAGACCCTTTTTGAGTATTCACTTTGCCAACTCTGATTTGGGACAGGTTTTATTTGATCCGCCAGATGTTGCTGGCTGGCCTAGTGATAGAGACTGGATAAACGGTACGACCTTGACAAGCCGATGGAATGTGGCCGATTTTTTCATCTTTGATTTTTTTCGAAATCATAGAAATGCATTGATCCTATGGGTACAATCTCTGACAGACAACAGCAATGACCCATATTTTATTTCAAAAAGGGTAATCGATTTTTTGATTTCGAAAGAGTTACAGTCTGAGCAAGATTATGAAAACGGAGTTATGGCATTTAAATGGGAGGTACCGGAGAACTACTTTGAAGATGGTAGTTGGAACCTTGACTGGGATCAAGAAATAGTAGGCGCGCAAATAGCTTTCTTGATAAGATACATCAGTAGGTTGCCAGAATTTCAATTGGCTTAAGCCAGCGTAAAAAGCATTTTCAAAACCAAAAAAGAAAAATTATGTGTACGCATGATCACGATATAAAATCTAATCTAGAAGTAAAGAAGGGAAGCGAAAAGGCGCATGGAAAAGAACACGAGAAAGCGCATAAAGAATGGAGTAGAAGGTCGTTTTTGAGAGGCCTCGGTATCACAGGTGGTATGGGTATGATGCTCGGCCACCTGCCCGTCAACGCTTTGTCTTCTTCGCCCTTGACAATGCTCTTGGATGGCGCCAATTCGGATAGGATTTTAGTGATGATACGGCTGCAAGGAGGTAATGATGGCCTCAATACAATGATTCCACTATACGACTATGATGCCTATCAAAGTAATAGACCCCAACTAGCAAAGAGTACTGCTGAGACCATACAGTTGACCAATGAACATGCGCTCAATCAAAATCTAGATGCACTGCTGCCGCTCTGGAATCAAGGTAGTATGAAGATAGTCAATGGGGTAGGATATGAGAATCATAATCTATCTCACTTTAGATCTACGGATATAGTGACTTCTGCTTCAGATGCCGATGAGTTGGTAGATTCTGGATGGTTAGGGAGACACTTGACAGATTGTTTTCCAGATTTTTTGACCAATCCACCAGAGCATCCACCTGCGGTACAAATAGCGGGTGGAGGAAGTGTTTTATTTAGTGGAGGGGCTAATTCAGTGGATAATTATTCCTTGACAGTATCTAGTCCAGAGCAGCTTTTTGAAATCGCCCAGACGGGACGTTTATATGATTTGGACAATTTGCCAGAGTGTACTTATGGAGAACAACTAGGCTTTTTACGTACAGTTGCGAATACGACTTTCTCGTATGCGGAGGTAATCAAAGAAAAATTTGATGAGGGAGAAAATAGTGTCAGCTATGAAGGTTCACTGGGACAGCAATTGGGTTTGGTGGCTCGATTGATCAAAGGCGGGCTGCGCACGCAATTTTATGTAGTGACCTTGGGTGGCTTTGATACCCACGCTAATCAAGAAGGAGACCATGATCGCTTGATGAGGGAGTTGTCAACGGCAGTGGACAGTTTCTTTTCTGATTTGAGTCAAGCGGATAGAGCGGAGGATGTGTTAGCGATGACTTTTTCTGAATTTGGAAGACGCTTGCAGCAAAATGCTTCTCAGGGGACAGATCACGGAACGGCGAGTCCAACGATGTTGTTTGGCCCCAGTTTGAACGGAAATGGAATCATAGGAGGCAACCCGGATTTGAATGACTTGGACGCCAATGGCAATTTAAAATTTAGTACAGACTTTAGATCTATTTATGCTACCGTTTTGGAAAATTGGCTTTGCCTTGATCCCGCACAAGTAGATGAATTGTTGTTTAGAAATTTTGAACGCCTCGATCTTGGTTTGCAGTGCCAGTCTGTGTCCACTTCTCCGTTTGTGGATGTGCCCAAGGTGAAACATGAAATCCGATATAACGAGCAGGGGCAATCTTTCTTGTACTACGAATTGGATAGGACGCAATATGTCAAAGTGGATATCTTTAGTATATCAGGTCAGCACATCAAGAGTCTTCAAAAAGGCCGCCAGAGTAGTGGTCATTATTCATTAGCTATCAATTTGGAAAGGCAGTTTGTCATGGCGCCTCTAGTGTATCGGATTACGATCAATGAGCAGTCCTACAGCAAGACTTTCCCCTTGCTTAGATTATAGGGCACCACTATCAAGCTTATACGAGAAAGTCTGTTTATCAATTTGGTATTTTCTAGGCTAGTACCGCTATGATAACTGAATCACAGTCCTAATTGTACTTGGCGCTGTTTATGTCAACTACTTGCCAAAAAATAAGACTATTTGGGTCTTCGGCCCATTTTATAGATATTGTCTTCTTATCTTACTTAGTATCACAATGCCGAATGAGGAAAAACAAATAGATCACCAACTAATGCAACAGATAAAGGCTGGAGACAATTCGGCCTATGATACTTTGTTTAGGAAGTATTATTCGTATCTGTGCATGGTCGTCTTGCGTATGACCCATAGCAAGGAACAAGCCGAGGATATAGTCCAAGAAGTATTTCTTGATCTCTGGAGAAAAAAGGAGCAGATAGAGATTAATAGCGCGGTGAAGGCTTATTTGCATAGATCAGTGGTCAATAAGACCTTGAATAAAATCAGGGATAAAAAACTGGATTTCGATCGTGATGAGGAAAAACTACAATCAGTGCCCACTATGCAGCATACACCCTTGCAGAAGATGCAGGGCGAAGAACTACAAAATGTCATAAAAACGGCATTTGAAAGTCTTCCAGAGAAGTGCCGAATTGTTTTTTCAATGGTGAAATATGAGGCTATGTCCTACAAAGAAACCGCTGAAAAGCTCGAAATATCAGTGAAAACAGTAGAAAACCAGATGTCTAAAGCGCTTAGGATAATGAGAGCGGCGATAAATGAATATAAAAGGCAATAGCAATAGGGGTAAACCTATTTATTAGTGTCTTAATGATAATACGATTTAAGTATTTATGACAGAGTATAAGATAATAGAAATTTTGATGAAGGAAGCTCATACTGAGCTCAGCCAAGAGGAGAGAAGATTGTTGGATCAATTTCGAGCTGAATCTGCTGATAATGCTGCTTTTGTAGAGGAAAATATCCAGATCCTCAATAATATGCCTACTTACGATAACATGGATCTCGAATTTGTTGTAGAAGAGGCACTTACTAAAGTAAATAACAAAAAAGAGACTCCATCTAAAGTTGTTAGCCTACCAAGGGCTACATCAGCAGTTGAAAAGAAAACAAAATATTTTGCATGGCTTGCAGCGGCGGTTGTTGTTTTTGGGTTAAGCACGTTTATATATAATTTTCTAGGCCATTCCTCCGATACAATGGTGTATAGCACGGACTCAGATATGGAGTCTTTTTTACTGTCTGATGGGTCAGAAGTATTATTGAATAAAAATAGTACGCTTACGCTTTCAAATGAATTTGGCGATCAGCTAAGGGAGATGCAATTAGAAGGCGAGGCCTATTTTAAGGTCAAGAATATGGATGATCAACCTTTCATAGTAAATGCTGGGCTTGTCAAAGTCGAGGTGGTGGGTACTCAATTTAATGTGAATAATAGACAGTCAAATAAGGCTATCGCGGTATTTGTCAATGAAGGAAAAGTGAAAGTGTCTAGTAGTAAATCAAGAACTAAAGTGCTGTTGAGCGCTAATGAGTCTTGTCAGTTTGATAAGCAGACCAATACCTTAGTTAAAGCGGAGGCAGGTCAAAGCAATGCCACCTCTTGGTTTTCTAAAAACTTGAGTTTTAATAACGTACCCTTAGGGAGTGCAATAGAAGATATTGAAGCGCACTTTGATATCGATGTATCTGTAGACAAGGTCTCTTGTCTTGATAGCTTGTATACTTCTTTGTTTAATGATCCAAATGCGGATGAAGTTTTGAAAACTATATCGTCGGTATTTGATTTTCAAATCATTCAAAAAGGGGATAAATCTTACCAATTAGCTGGAGGGAAGTGCGAATAAGGCTGCAATAGGGTCGAATTTCAGACAGCTAGTGAAAAAACAATAAGTTTTGGTCAAGTCGGGGATTATTTCTGCTGCTTTATACGTTTATTGTAGTACACCTAATTTCGTCTATGCGAATAGTCTATACTATACTTTTTTTTATTGGTAGCAGCATTTATTGTTTTGGACAATCTCCAATCAACAAAAAATTATCCTTTGCTATAGATAACAGCAGTATAGAAGAGGCCATCATAGCCCTAAGTAGACAATCCAAAGTTAATATAGCTTTTAGCAATTCAATTTTGCCAAGTGATCAATTGATTTCTTTGGAATTAATTGATGCTCCGTTGAAGCAAGTTTTGCGCGGCATATTAATTAATACCAACGTTTCTTTTAAGTTGGTTTCCAATCAAATAATACTGTACAGAGAAAATACTACACTGATCGAATCCGTACCAATCAATGGATACGTAGAAGATGTGACCACTGGGGAAAGGCTTGTAGGCGCAAATATTTATAATCCTAATAATGCATTTGGAACGGATAGTAATGCATTTGGATACTTTAGTTTTAATGGGGTTCCAGATGTGGATAGTATTTATATCTCCTACCTGGGATATGAAACAAAGAAGATACTTGTTGAGAAATCTAATAGTCAGGATGTTGTAATCAAGTTGGTTCCTTCATTTATAGAAACAGTAATTGTAACTGCAAAAGATGATGCAGAGGAGTTTCTCAGGAGACCTACCTCAGGAGTAGATAGACTAGACTTGAGTAGCCTTAAAAATGTGGTGGGGATAGGTGGTGAAGCAGACATATTCCAGGCAGCCTATTTGCTGAATGGTATTACGACTGGCGCAGATGGGGTAGGTGGGCTGCATGTACGTGGTGGAAACCTAGACCAAAATTTAATTCTCTTAGATGGCGCACCCGTGTATCGTCCGGAACATGCCATAGGGGTGCTTTCGATTTTCAATTCTGATGCCATAAGAAGTGCTAAAGTATATAAGGGCAATTTTCCGACGAAGTATGGGAGTCGTCTTTCATCAGTACTAGACGTGCAAACTATTGAGGGAAACAATCAAAGATATGAAGGCAAGCTATCCGTCGGGTTATTGACTGCGAAGGCTTCTTTACAAGGGCCAATCGTCAAGAATGCAGCCTCGTTTTTTGTTTCTTATAGAAGATCACTTACTGATTTATATGTGCCTGAAATAACTAGAGCAATCGCTCGTCGTGATAGTGTAGATGGTTTTTCAAATTATTTTTTTTACGATTTGAATGCGAAGACTAATTTCAGGATAGGAAAGAACGATCGATTTTATTTGAGTTATTATGAGGGTAAAGACGACTTTGAAAATGAGAAAAAGCAACCCGTTTTTAGAGACTCCTTTCCTACGGCAAGTGGCGAGTTTTTACCAGGAAGTTTTTTTGATGAAAATAGAGAGCTATTAAATTGGGGAAACCGAGTGGCCTCACTTCGGTGGAATCATTTGTTTGGAGATAAAATTTTCACAAATACTACGGCTTATTTGTCTCAATTTAACTTTAATTCCTCTGAGGTATTTCAGTCTGTCGGAGAGTATGATAATGGGCGTAGTGATTTAATATTTTCAGAAAGAGAATTTACCTCTGAGGTACGAGACTTAGGAATCAGGACGGATGCCGAATTTCTTCTTTCTGACAAGCTGAACTTTAAATTTGGAGCAGGACTCATTAATCATGAATTGAGTCCAGGTTCCTTTCAAAATGGAGTCACCTTAGAGGATATACCAAGTCCGATACTAGATACTATTAATGCATCCATTAGAGATTCTTTAAACATAAATCCTTTAGAAGCGCTAGAAGGTTTTACTTATTTGGAGTCGGGTGTCTCGCTAAATAGGCAACTGTATTTGACTTTTGGATTACATGCTCGCTATTGGGACTTCCAAGACTTCCAAGATTTTTCCTTGCTACCGAGACTTAACATAGATTTTAAATTGAATGAGATATTATCGCTTTCCGCCTCTTATCTGGAGATCGTCCAGCCTATGCATTTGTTGACCAAGTCAGATATAGGATTACCAGGAGATATTTGGGTACCGTCTTCTGCACGAGTACGACCCGAAACTGCTAGACATTTAGGACTGGGAATGCAAATAAAACTGCCGAAGGATATCAAGTTTACGGCTGATTTTTATCATAAGGATTTTGACAACCTAGTAGAATTTCTCGAAGGGGACTCTACCAATATTTTAGATGCCTTGAATTATGAATCTAAGGTTACCCAAGGACAAGGGGAGAGTATCGGGCTAGAGCTCGGATTGCAAAAGGTGGGTAAGCGATTTACAGGTAAGATAAATTATACCTGGTCAGAAACAACAAGGCAATTTGATGAAATCAATAATGGAGAAGAATTCCCTTATAGATTTGACTTAAGACATGTGGCCAATATTGGACTTTTATACCATTTCAATTCTCGTTGGACAGTCAACGCGAATTGGGTATATTCTTCGGGAATAAACTTAACTATTCCAACGAGTAGGTACGGTGTGCCTTCACCATTTCCTAATGTACCTCCAATCATAATTCCCATTTTATCTTCTAGAAATGGGCAGAGTTTGCCTGCTAATCATAGATTGGATCTAGGTGTAAATTATAAGTTTGAGAAAGGAAGGCTAAAACATAATCTACAAATAGGGGTCTACAATGCGTACAATAATCTTAATCCAGTCTATTACAGACTGAGAAGGAACCCATTAGATCGAGGTGAATTGCAATTCGTATCGGTTAGTTTATTACCTATCACACCGTCTATAAACTACTCTATTGCTTTTTAAAAGCCTTAATCTTTTGTTAAATCTATCTTTTGAAGTAGATAATAGAGGTCTACAATCATATTAGAATTATATAAATAGCTTTTTAGACATATTTTCGATATCTTTGACTAATAGCGACAAAACGCTACTTTACCTTAATGAATAAGCTTTTTAGACTGTTCTTTTTCCTTAGTATACCTACTGTCTTTTTCTCGTGTGAGAAAGAAGTGGTTTTAGATTTTGAAGATGATGAACAGCAAATGGCCATTTTTAGCTTATTCTCGCCAAACGATATTTTCACTAACGATCATAATTTTAATGTAGAGATAACTGCGACGCAATCTATTTTGGATAATTCGTCTTCAACCTATGTGAACGGTGCTCGGGTAACTATTGCTACAGAGACTTTACCTGCAGAAAGTACAGATTTATCTGGAACTGGAGAAGTTACTCAGCAACAAGAAATCACTTCAGAGGAAGCTATTTCTTATTCGATTGAAAATACGGAAAGAATCATTTATCGGACAGACAATACTATCCCTTCTGATGGGTTCTCTTACAAACTGACAGTAGATCATCCAGACTACCCAAGAGTTACTGCAGAGAGTTATGTTCCTAAATCTACTCAAATAGAAAATTTAGAGCTCAGTGATTTTAAAACATCAAAGGAAAATCAATTAGAAGAATTTACTAGATATTTCTCCCAAGCGACTTTCGAGCTAGAAAATCAGTTTGACAAAAATGCGCAGTACCATTTATTAGTTTGGTTAGGGTATCCTGTTGGTAATGGAAGGACGGTGTATACCCCTATTACCATTGAAGAAGATGTTCTAATGGAGCAATTAGGAGCAGATGCAACTATAGTTAATGCAAACTCTTCGCTTGTTTTCTTTGGAGCACATTTCGATAATTCTACTTTCAAAGAGGCTACTCAAAAACTTAATTTTGATATCGGTTTTTCTTTACATGATAACGAGTATCCCACTTCCATAAGAATAGAACTGAGATCTGTCTCAGAACAGTACCATAACTATTTTGTAGAAGGATTTAGATTATCTCAAGCCGGTAGCAATCAATTCTTTTCCAGTCCTAATAGTATCTCAAATAACATCGAAGGTGGCTTTGGTATATTTGCTGGGTACTCTGTAGATGATGTGCAAGTGCCTTTTAGAAAATAGGGTATTTTACACTACATTATTTTTTTCAAAGTTTTATATAGCTCTATTTCTACCGCGCTGAAATCATTGTCTGCGTAAAATTCTTTTTTAACTAAGTGAAGTAATTCTTGCTTGCGCGCTAGGGTAGGGAAGTAAAGCCCTTGATAGCTCATCAGAACAGCTCTATTCTCTTCATCCGTATTAGCATTCAATTCATTGAGTAAATCATCGTAGACATCTGGTTCTACCTTCTCTAAAACCATGTCCCGTTCTTCTGCTGTGATTACATTATCGGCCATTGCGGAATATAGTAGTAGGAAAGCACAAAACTCTTTATTGTTCCATTTTGGGTGAGGGGCCTTAGTAACTTCGTCCATTATATTTTTTAAAGTTTGATGAAAAACGCTTCACAAAATACGAAATCTTTGAAGATTTCGAACAGGATTTTCTTTCTTCGACCCTGGATAGTAGCGAGCATGTAAGAGCATGAATCATGTGTGAAGCAAGTGTATCAGTGGCTAGCTGAGGGACGAAGATAGATGCTGAGACGCTTTTTTAGCTGAACCATGATACAAGCTCTGGAATAAAGCGTATAGCCAGAAATGGGCGCCAAATGCTTGATCTCAGCTCTCATCGGGCCCTTGTTTTGTTGTCATCTATCAGATTCGAACTAATATTGCTCTTATTTATATATATTTGGTTTAATCCCATTCGAATGGGTGGGATTAAAAAAAGGGTAGCATGAAGGAAGTTTTAACGGTACAAGGAGTAGAAATCAAGCTCCTGCAGAAAAATAAGCAGGATTATATCAGTCTGACGGACATGGCGCGTAAGTTCAATGATCGCACGGATGTGGTGATCCAGCGGTGGATGCGCAACAGGAATACCATTGAGTTTTTAGCAATCTGGGAGAAGTTGAACAACGATAGTTTTAATCCCACCCATCTGGATGGGATTAGAGGCGATATCTCTCTCAATTCCTACGTATTGTCGGTAAAGCAATGGATATCAATGACTTCTGCGGTCGGAATAGAGTCCAGGGCTGGTAGATATGGTGGGACATATGCTCATAAAGATATCGCGATGGAGTTTGGCACCTGGCTGAGTCCCGTGTTTAAAATGTACCTCATCCAGGAGTTTCAGTCCTTGAAGAAGCTAAAGGCGGAAGAGAGCAAGTCAACCCTAGATTGGGATGTAAAGCGGGTTTTTGCCAAGGCGAATTATCACATTCATAGAGAGGCCGTGCATAAACTGTTGCCCGCAAAACTGAATAGCAAAAAGAAACGAGAAGTGGTATTTGCCAACGAAGCGGACCTGCTCAACCTTGCCTTATTTGGTATCACCGCTAAAGAATGGGCCCAAGAAAATACGGATCTAAAAGGGAATATCAGAGACTATGCCTCTACAGAACAGCTTTTGGTTATGGCCAATCTCGAAAGCCTCAACTCTAAACTCATCGAGTGGGAATGTGACTTAGAACAGCGTTTTGAAATACTACAAAAGACAGCTCTAAAACAACTGAATGTGTTGGGAGATTTTAAAGGGCTTGAAGACTTGAGCTAGTGATACCTAGACGTACGTCTCGCCTTTCTTCTCTTTTATCAGTCCAGTGATCTGCTTAATCTCCTGCTCCTTTGCCTTTGGAAAGATAAGTAAGACATCGTCCTCATCCACTATGATATAGTCCTCTAGACCATTGACTACAGCCAACTTATTATTTGGCAGTCGAATCATATTGTCCTTACTATCAAAGAAGAGTGCATTTTCAGAGTTGGTACTGTTGCCATGCTCATCCTTGTCTGATTCTGCGTGCAAAGATGCCCAGGTGCCGAGATCTGACCAACCAAATTCAGAAGGAATAGTATACACGTTATCTGCCTTTTCCATGATCGCATAATCAATAGAAATGCTAGGCGTAGTAGGGTAGGCTTTGTCTATAAATGTTTGCTCCTGATCTGTATTGTAATAATCATTTCCCGCAGAAAGAATGTCATAAATTTCTGGCGCATTTTTTTGAAAAGCTTTCAACAAACTTGATACTCGCCAAACAAATATGCCTGCATTCCAGAGGTATGAACCTGAGGTAACAAACGATTTAGCAGTCTCGAAATCTGGCTTCTCCGTAAAGCGCTCTACTTTATGTACTCCATTTTTATCTTCATCGGAGTACTTGATATACCCATAGCCTGTATCTGGACGAGTAGGGGAGATGCCAAGTGTGAGTAAGGCATCATGCTTGCTAGTAAAATCAAGACCATGCGTCAGCGCATCTATAAAAGCATCTTCCTTGAGAATGATATGGTCTGATGGTGCAACTACAAGATTAGCCTCAGGATTCAAAGCGGCTAACTTCAGCGCAGTATAAGCTACACAAGGGGCAGTATTGTTTCTAGAAGGTTCGCACAAAATTTGATTGTCCGTGATATATGGAAGGTGCTCTTTCACTAAATCCTTGTAAATGCTATTGGTAACGATGAATATATTTTCCTTTGGACAGAGGTTGAGAAAGCGGTCGCATGTTTGCTGGATGAGGGACTTGCCAGTACCCATGATATCCAAAAACTGCTTCGGTCTATTAACTCTAGATGCAGGCCAAAATCTACTTCCAATCCCTCCAGCCATAATAGCCACGTAATTATTTTTATTCATCGTTTATGATTTGATTGCTCAAAGATAATAATACGTTTAGTAAGCAATAACAGTTAGGGAATTTAGCAGCTAAATTCCCAAATAAAGCATGCCGTTAAGCGCTCACTATAAAAATAACGTGATATGAATGCTAATGCTGTGTGTATTTTAAGACGTGCTGAGTAGAAATAGAAAAATATACATATTAAAAAGACGGAGGTCGACTTAGAAGTCAATCAAATCTACATCAAAGATGAGCACACTGTTACCAGGAATACCATTAGTTCCTTGTTCGCCGTAGGCCAAATGGCTAGGAATTAGTAAGACCCCTTTTCCTCCCTTTGAAAATAAAGGGATACCTTCTTGCCAACCTCGGATTACTCTTGATAATGGAAAAGTAGCCGGTGTTCCTCTATCGACAGAAGAATCAAATACTCTACCATCTGTAAAGTATCCATGATAGTCCACAGTCACCTCATTATTAATATCTGGAAACTCACCATTCCCTTCTTCTTCAATAATGTAAAACAAATCATCCGCAGTTCGTTGAGCACTTAGATTATTGTCTTCTAGATATTGTTCTATTTCTTCTATATTATCAGAAAGCACTCTTTCTCCTCTATCGCAAGAGAATAAACCTATAATTAAAAGAAAACTGAAAGGAATAAGATACTTAGCCATAATTGCGTTTTTACAAATATAGCGAGCATTTGGGAAGAAAACTAAGAGGAAACTGTAATCTACTCTACATTTAACTCAAAAGAATATTCTATGAGCTGTTTTTCAGCTTCATAGAGATTTTTGAGGATACCATTCAGTTTATGTCGAGTATTGTACAAATTGACCATTGCCTCTTTATCATCAGATTTGCAGAGTAATAAAAACTCATAATGCTTTTCCAATTGATACGTTACCGTATTCATACTTTCCAATGTAGATATGAGTTCTTTTTCAGTCATTTGGTATAGTGGACTTGTACCATATGTATTGTTAAATCCGTGCCAAGAAGTCCATTTAGTACATTTTTATATCTTTAGTGTGACAAGACATTATTCAAATTTTCATGGTACAATACTCCATATAAAGGGATATATTACACTTTTTGTTATATCAAAAAGAAGCTTATCTAGAAATTAATTAATATAAATAATACTTCAACACCTTGTTATGTGTGGACGTAGTTCTCTTACTGTAAACGAAAAACAACTTGAGCTCAAGTTTGGTAAAGACTTCTATTCTGAAGATCTAGAGCGATATAATCCGCTACCCAACTACAATGTAGCTCCGTCGCACAATCTGCCCGTCATCAAGGCAGGGTCCGATCATTTTGACTGTATGCGCTGGGGATTGATTCCATTTTGGGCCAAAGATGTCAAAATAGGGTATAAGATGATCAATGCGCGTAAGGAGACGATCCTAGAGAAAAACGCTTACAAAAAGGCAGCGGTTCACCAGCGATGTGTAGTACCTTTTGATGGCTTCTATGAGTGGAAGAAGAATACGGATGGGACAAAGACGCCCTACCGCATAGGCATCCCCAATTTTGGTCTATTCCTTATCGCTGGATTATGGGAAGCGTGGAAGTCTCCCGCTGGAGAAACCATCCATAGCTTTACCCTTATTACCCAAAAACCAATTGAAAAACTAGCACATATTCATGACCGAATGCCAGCGATGATTATGTCAGGCGAGGAGGAGGCATGGTTGGATTTAAGGATAGCGCCACAGGAGGCTTTAAATAACATCAGGCTACCCACACCCGAGGAAATTGATTTCTATCCTGTCAGCAGTGAAGTAGGAAACGTGAGGAACAATAAGCCGTCTTTGATAAAACCAATAGCAACATAAAAAAAGCAGCATATAATTTATATGCTGCTTTTTTGCTTGGACTTATTTAGATCCTATAATGGATATTGCTACCAGATGATAACTCTATCTTCAGGCGCCTTGTACATTGGATCTCCCTCCTTGATATCAAATGTTCTGTAGAATGCCTCCATATTGATTATTGGACCAGTAGCTCTATACTGACCTGGTGAATGTGGATCCGTTTTGATTCTATTCTTCATAGCCTCATCGCGCATCTTTGTTCTCCAGATAGTAGCCCAGTTGATAAAGAATCTTTCATCTTGCGTCAAACCATCTATCTTAGCAGTTTCTCCTTCTCTCTTTTCATAGATTTGCAGCGCATCATAGGCAGCGTTTATACCTCCTAGATCACCAATGTTTTCCCCTAAGGTAAACTTACCATTTACATTTACACCAGGAAGTGGCTCATAGCTATTGTATTGCTCTACAAGCTGATTTCCACGTTCTTCAAAAGCAGCAAGATCTTCATCAGTCCACCAGTTGTTTAGGTTTCCTTCTGCATCATACTTCGCTCCTTGATCATCAAAACCATGAGAAAACTCATGTCCGATCACACCACCAATACCACCGTAGTTACACGCAGGGTCAGCCTTAAAGTCAAAGAATGGAGCCTGCAATATGGCAGCTGGAAACACGATTTCATTGTACGCTGGATTGTAGTATGCGTTTACTGTTTGAGGCGACATGAACCACTCATCCTTATCTACTTGTTTACCAATTTTCACGATATTTTTTTCAAAACGCCACTTTCTAGCGTTCAAGATATTCTGGTAGAAAGAACCACCATCTTCATAAGTACCTACAGCTAGCGTGCTATAATCTTTCCACGTATCAGGGTATCCAATCTTCACTCTAAAGGTGTTCAATTTCTCGATCGCCTTCGCCTTCGTTTCATCAGACATCCATGGCAGGGCATTGATACGACCTCTATAGGCTTCTCTCAAATCTTCTACCATCTGTACTGCGGTCGCTTTCGCTTCCGGCGGAAAATATTCTTGTACATATAGCTTGCCAAGAGCTTCGCCAAGTACCCCACTAGTCGTACTTAGCACTCTTTCATTGAGTGGTTTTTGCTCTTCTTGACCACGAAGTTTTCTACTATAAAAATCAAAATTTTCTTCGTTAGCAGCGGTGTTCATCATCCCTGCCGCATCATTGATTACACCCCATCTTAGATATTCTTTGATAGTACCAAGGCTTTCAGTTTCCCAGATCGCATTGACTTCCTTCATGTATTTAGGTTGGCTTACGATGATTTCTTTGTAGCCTTTTGCGCCTACACCATTTAGGTACTTTCCCCAGTTGATGTTGGGAGCCAATTCATTGAGCTCAGCTAGACTTTTAGGATTGTATCTGTTCAGTGGATTTCTCATTTCCTCTTTTGGCAACATAGATTCAGCCATACGCGTCTCTAGTTTCAAGATGCGCTCAGCCTGTATTCTAGCAGCTTCTTCGCTCACACCAGCCATAGTAATCATGTTGGTAGTAAAGTCTACATACTGCGCACGCTTTTTGATATCATCCTCTCCTGTGTTTACATAAAAATCACGACCAGGCAGTCCGAGATTACCACCACCGAGATACAATGTATTCATGTTACTATCCTTTGGATCTGAACCTACAAAAACACCAAAAAAGCCCCCGCCACCAAACTTTTCTACTTCTATAAAATAGTCAAGCAGCTGATCCGTATTTTGAATCTTTTCGATACGAGCGAGCATTGGCTTGATGACATCAAAACCCTGCGCATCTCTCTTCTCCATATTCATGGCAGTATTAAAAAAGTTGACCACCTTTCCTTCATCACTCTTTGGGTCCACATTTTTCATTTGAAGCGCCTTGTCTACCAGCGCCAAAACCATCTTGTTATTATTGTCTCCTAACTCACTGAAGCCACCCCACCTAGATTCATCTGCTGGGATTTCAGTAGTCGCTAGCCAACCACCATTTGCATACTGGTAAAAATCAGTTTTCGGGCTCACACTTCTATTCATATTCACTGGGTCGATGCCAGGCTTTATTTTACTCATAGCTTCTTTTGCCATGCTCTTAGCCTCGTCCATCATATCCGATTTTGCAGGCATTTCTGGTTTTGCTGGAGCACTAGGAGCACTCACTGCAGGGGCACTTATTTTAGGTGTACATCCAAACAAGCATATGACCATAAAGAGGGGAAAAATCTTTTTTAGTATCATTATTATTTTATTTAATTTGATTGAATTTTTTAGTCCTGCAAAAATAGTAGATAAGTCCTATAAACAAGAAGGATTTTATACCAATTGACCTCTTAAGACTATTAAATGGATATAACGATATAAAATAGCATGTTTATTAGCCAATTTTGACATATTTGGGTTCATCCTGATCCTGATTCCGGCTGAGCCTTCATCAGGACAGGACCAGGCTCTTCATTATATCCAGTGATAAGCGATGAACAAAAAAGTTCATCCCTTATCACTAGATGCCATTGCGATCCTTTGCCCCTACGCACTCCGTTTGTCGAGCTTCACACCTACGGTGCTACGCGACATTAAGCGATACTGTATGATGGGTTCTAAATTATTTTAAGAAAAGAATATTGAGTGGGATCACATCGCAAGGGAGATGTCTTGATACGCTGATTTCATGTATATGACAGATGAGTACAATTAAAAAAGAAGGGCAACCTATCGGCTGACCTTCTAAGAATTTAGTTTTGGTATTATGCTTTAAAAAAAATCGATCTCTTTTTGTAAACCTTATAAACCAGGGCAATAAACATCTTCTAGTTTTCTGCTATGTTTATCCAAGTCTAGAATGTGGATAATAGATAATTCAACTCCCCCTGCTCCACGACTTGCGCGCTTCCATGTTGAGACATTAAAGTCATAAGATAAAGCAAAGATTGACTTCTTGATATCTGCTCGGACTGTGAATACGAAAGCATCTGATCCTCTTATGTCTCCTTCAAGATATCCTCTTACCCAAGCTCCTAAATACATCGGAATTGGATCCGGACCTGAAGCTCTATTTGCGTATCTCAGAAAGGTTCCAAACAAGATTTCTTGATGCGGCCCTTGATCTGTGAATATGGCACTAGGCAATAGTTTGAAATTACGTGATATTCTAAAGGTACCTCCCGTATGAAAAACAAATTTTGTAAATAAATTTGTTGCTCCAAAATCAGTAGTTATTATCCCTTGTTGAGAGAGTCCTTTTGTAAAGGTTACATCAGGTTGATTAAAGTGAGATAAGGCACCACCAAAGTAAAATGATGTTTCTTTATTAGGATTATAAAACCAACTTAAACCAGCACTAAAAGTGAAATAATTGGATGTGTTAGATAGCCCTAATGCAATCAATGGCTCTTCTTCAAATCCTACCATCGATGAGATATCAAATCTGGTATTTATATAATTAGCTTCAGCACCTACAGAAATAATATTCTCACTTCTATAGTCTAAAGACTTGATAACCGATAAAGCCAAACCTGTTTTGATAGTAGTAAAGTCTAAATCACCAGCCTGATCTGCAGCAAGGTTCAATCCTAAACCAATCACAGTTCCTTTATTACCATACACTTTCATATCAGCAGAGGCAATCGCTGTTTTATATGCATTAGTGACAGTATTCCATTGACTTTTAGAATTAACTATAACTCGTCCAACGCCATCATGGATCATACCATTCATAGCTGGATTTAAATACGTCGGTGAGGCGTGAATGTGTGAAAGGTGCACATCTTGACAGAAGGCACTAAATGAACCCAGAATCCCCAATAGAATAAAAACAATTCTCATTGTACTTTTTTTTCAATTTCTCTAAGTGGGGGGAAGATTAATTGTGAAATTAATCTATAACTTCTCATAAATAAATATAATGCGATAAACTATTACTCGCAAGGCTACACATTTTAACAATAAAAGGCGCAGCAGTTTTTTGGGTATTAATAAGGGGAGTGGGGGAGATTAAATAACCTAAGATACTAGATTATAGTTCTGTTAATGCAAACTCCGTGCTAATAAAATTGATAAAGAGTTAAACATCACTGTTTTATACGGCTTGTCAAAATAATAGTCATCATATAATGAAAAACTAAAATGTATAATACATTAATCGCGAAGCAAAAATTAGAATTTATCTTACCTGTGACGACTATGAAGGCAACAAAAATATTATTCAATTTTAATACGAAATTCTACTTTTAAAATTTATCGCATTGATTTTCGTCTTTTGGTTAACCTTTTATTGGTTTCATTTTAGCAAATCTGTAGAGTGCTTTTAGGGCTTCCTA
>CAKZVJ010000220.1 GCA_937923345.1 uncultured Saprospiraceae bacterium | reverse complement strand
CCTCACAGCACCGGATTCTCCCCCTTCAGCGGATCTTGATTCAACAACTTCGCGACCGCGTAATACAGGCGCGGGAGTCTGCGCTCAAATTCTTCTCCCTGCTCGAAGAAAGTCTCTATACATACCGAAAACATTTCTAGCATATTGATGCCGCCGTAATCTTTCATGAAAGAATGTTGACCCTGTTTGATTTGCACCATCTTTTTTATCCCTTCTATTTCCCACTCCTCCATGCTTTGTTTGTCGAAGAATGCATTGTAGGCTAGTCGAAATCTATTTTCTTCTTGGAGTGCATGTGCTATTTCGTGCAGGGTTACATTCATGGCATCATCAGGGATGAGGTAGCCTTCCTTTACACTTGGCCAACTCAATACGATGCAGCGCTCTTCAAAATCTACATGGCCGAGCAAGTTTTGAAAATGCAAGAAATTATAATTGCTCGGAACAATAATTATTTTTCTAAATCTATCAATCTGAAAATTCTTTAGGCCAAAGGTGATTTGAATCAAAGCACTGGTGATCAACACAATCATCTCTTGAGAGACCTGAGGAAAATTGTTGGGTGTAAAATCCAAAGTGGCAGAAGCTATCATCACTCTTCGCCTAAATCTTTTTTTATTCTCAGGAGAAAGTGCGCGATAGTAGCTGTTATATTTTAGCAATACGGGTTCGACATATCGTGGGATATTGACAGGGAAAATACTTCTGCGGATATTGCCAAATAAATTTGAAAGCATATGTGTGTTATAAATTATTAGTGCTCAGTGCGGCGATACATCGCTCTCTTACTGACCACACTTCTTCAAAGGTTTTCTCTATCTTTTCTGCGGATAACCAATCTTGAATATATTTTTTGTGTACATTTATTTTATACTGGCTCACTTGATCAGGCAAAATTATTTCTTCATACAAAATGTCCTTTTCTATTTTTGTAAGTGATGCACTCACAGTAGTAAGATCGATTTTTTCTCCATCAATATCAAGGTAGCAATGTGCCTCTGGTATAAAATCCAATGATGCATCAGCTATATGTCCGCCTATGCCAGGTGTGTTGCGGGAGTTCATTTTATAGATACAAAGGACCAGTTGTACGCGATGCATTTCTTGCTCTATGGCGATGGTTTTTAGTGCTGCATGCTTACTGCTACAGGTTCCTTTACCTTCTACAAAAACCAGACTAAGATCATTTCTATTTGTATTGCGACCATAGGGGAGTGCACGCAGATGGGACATACAAGCAACTAAATTAGAAATACCTTTTTCTAGCGCTAGCGGAGTCAATCGTCCTTGACGTATAAATGTATCATGGATGGTGGCTGACTTCATGTTTGATTTTTATGCCACATACTCTTGACGGATGACCAGACTGCAGTATCCCGAATCCAGCATGAGGTAGCCATATTCATAACAGAAGTAGTAGACATTGCCTTTCTTGGTGCGGTACACATTCGTAAAGTAGTTGAAGTTAAAACCCAACTCCACCATTTTATCTTTATGCACCTTCGCCTTTCCCGTCGGATTTTGCTCTATGAGTATCCGTCTATTTCTGCGCAGGATATTGTTGATGTTGCGCATAAAATTATTGGAGTCACTATTGAGTTTGTTGTTGTAGGCAGCACGACATTGATCAGAACAGAATTTTTTGTCCAACCTCCCAAAAAGTTTATCTCCACATTCAACACAATTTTTAGCCATCGTATATAGTTGTTGTTAGCTCAATTTACAAAATATTAATCTTTGTTAGGTAATTTTATTTTGGGGGTGCCACTGGCCCTACATCAGTCGGCGCCGCTAGCAAGCGGGCGCACTTCTGATGTAGAGCCAGTGTCGGGCACTCCATTGTACTCCGCCCTCTGCCATATCAGCGTATATAGTCGCATCTAGTCTCTCCTCGTACCTCGTCGAGCCGTCGATACTCCTTATACGCTAGATATCCCAGAGGGCATCGTGCCATTGCGATCCCTCACGCGAGGCCTCCCGACAAAGAGTGTGGACCTGAGCAATGGGAAAAGAAATAAATTCATTATTTTTAGCGGCTTTTATCAAATGATTTAAAAAAGAGAGACGCTCTTTTCGTTAGTTGATATTTTATGATAGCTTGATACTAATATTATAGTTTATAATCGTTAGTATCACAAAACAAACTTAATGTACAAATTAATTCTTCTATTTGCCTTTAGCCTCAGCTTTTTATATATCCATGCGCAGGAGTATGTATCCGAAAATGCACCGATGCGGGTCATCCATTGTACGGCCATTAATCAAGACAAAAATGTGAAAAACATTTTTGTAGATGAGAATAATGTAAAATGGGCAGCTACAGATGCTGAAATATTTCAAATCAACTCTGCAGATAATAGTTCTCTTAAAAAACACAATTCCAATGAATGGTCCCTCTTGATGCAACCCGAGGGAAATGGTCTTATCAAGGTCAATAAGTTTGATTTAGAAATGTTGCCTGATAATCCAGAAGCCATCACCTGTGCGTACTATGACAAAGGAAAAAAACAACTCTTTGTAGGTACAGATGGAAAAGGAGTTTTGAGATATAAACTTGGTACCGAGGTAAGCCTCATGTCCAATCGAGATTTTGGCGGCGATTTGATTGCGGACAGAAAAGTCACTGCTATTGTAATTGATAAATTCAAAAGAACATGGATTGGAACAGATAGAGGTTTACTGCTAGGAGTGGGTAAAAAATGGAAGGTATATGAAGACGATACTTATATAGATGAAATCACTGCCCTGGGTCCTGATATCTGGGTCTTAGGTAATGACATACTCTATAAGATAGATCAAAAAAATAGATGGATTCCGGGAGATGTAGACGGGAGAACTTTCAGAGGTAAGATTAGAGATATGGTCTACGATAATGATGGTAAGCTATGGGTGGCCTCAGATATCATCACTAGATATGATGTGGTAAAAGATAGCGTGGAAGTATTCGATCGCAGCAATGGATTTACCGCGAAAGACATACAGTGCATCAGAGTGGATAATGACAATGCACTTTGGGTAGGTACCGCCAAGTCTGGCCTGTTCTTAATAGATAAGGAAGCGTCTATGACGATTTCTTGTCTGGTGTCAAAAGAGCTGTCCTGTACTGGTACTACCGATGACGCTTCTCTCGAAGTGAAGGTCTATGGGGGAGAAGAACCTTACACCTATACATGGAGTGATGGATTGACGGGGGCTAATCCACAAAATGTTGGCCCAGGAAAGTATAAAGTAAAAGTAGAAGATCAAGCGGGCCGCACAAAAACGGTAACGGCAGTCATCGAAGACAATAGAATGTCAGTCAGCCTAGACCAAATCAAAGAGACTTCTCATAGTGCTGCCAAGGATGGCATAGCCGTGGTCAAGGTGAATGGTGGGGTCAAGCCGTACAGCATACAGTGGGGTAGTGGTGAGATTGGAGATAAGGCTAAGGCGCTGGGTGCGGGTATGCAATCAGTTACCATCAGTGATAGCGCTGGTTGTACTTACACGGATGCCATCAATATGGGCGGTGGAGATGTGGTCGCCATCAATTCTGAAGGCATCATTGTGAATATTGAACAGGACGGAGAATTGTCTTGTACGAATACAAATGGTGTTGCATTAAACGCGCAGGTGAGTGGCGGTCGACCTCCATATACGTACCAATGGAATAATAGCAGTGATCAGACCAGCATCTCTAATCTGGAGGCAGGGGACTATAAGGTCACCGTGAGTGATGCCAATGGTAATCGTAAAATCGGTTCGTATAAAGTCGTTGGGCCATCTCCACTCTTGGTGACGGCTAAGCAAGACAAGGCAGTAAGTAGTGGTAGAAAAAAGAGGGATGGAGTAGCTTCTGTTTTTGCTAAAGGGGGATCTGGTAAGTATTCTTATCAGTGGTCCAATGGGAATAGCAATGCTCAGGCGACTCGATTGATTAAAGACAAGTACTCCGTAACGGTGACTGATGATGCGGGCTGTAGTGCAGTGGCGACAGTGGATATGCAAGAAAAAGCAAATGAGGGTCTAGCGAGTGCTACTTTCAAAAAGGGTCAGGTTATCCAGTTGGATCGATTGTATTTCGATGCGGATAGTACCAAGATTACCCAGCGGTCTATTCCGATTTTGGATGAGGTATATGACATGCTACTCCGTAAGCCGGCAACTAAAATAGAAGTAGGTGGACATACCAATAATATCCCTGCGGATGAGTTTTGTGATCGCTTATCTACCGCTAGAGCCAAGTCCGTAGCAGATTATTTGACAGCTAAAGGGATTCCAGTTTCTCAGGTTTCCTATAAAGGCTATGGCAAGAGGAAACCATTGGTCAGTAATGATACTGCTAGAGGTAGGAAAAGGAATCAACGGGTGGAGATTACCGTCCTAGATACGAAATAGGTTTATGGTATGTATGTAGGGTATTAACGATCCGCCCACTGAAAGAATCCGAACAGACTCGCAGGGTCTGCAAATGCTTCGGATGGCACAAGAATTGGGAAAGATCATTTCTAATTTTAATCCCGGAGGGATGACACTATTCAAGAAATACGTTCTATGAATTTTTGGAACTCCGGCGGAGTGACATACTACTTGAAAATTTGGGTAGTTCTCAAATTCAATTTGTCATGATTTTTAAAAGAAAATCACGCCAAATTGGTTCTTGCCTT
>CAKZVJ010000219.1 GCA_937923345.1 uncultured Saprospiraceae bacterium | reverse complement strand
TTTTTTTGCGTGAAGGGTGGGAACAGGCTCTACTTCAGTAGAGAGACCAAATGTAGTGCAACGGAATGCAGGGCCGAGCGAGTAGCGAGCTGTGTACGACCTGACCCCGTCTCCCAAACAAAGCAAGATATACGTTATGTCCTACAAGCTAAATAGTAGCCAAAATCTTAATCCTAATTATAAGGGGGCACGCCCAAACGAACTATATCAGCAACTAAGGTTTGTATACTACTTGCTGACGATCTAGGTATCTGAACTGGTATAATAATCTGGAAAGGATGACGAGTACGATGCCTGCACCAGACATCTCGTATCCTCCACCTTGCATGATATGTGCAATAGTCGCCAAGATCACATCAATCAAAAAGCCTCCGTAGGCGAGTTCTCTCAAGAGTTTGTTCTCGTCTGAAAGCACGGCTACAATGCCGAGTACCTTGGCTATAGCTAAGGGGATAACGATGGCGCTTGGGTAGCCGAGGCTCTGAAAATAGCCTTGAACCATCTCGGTATTATTGAAATACATTTGTGCAGAAAATGAGAAAAGAAGACACATCAATATCGTGACTATCCAGTAGGCGAGCATTTTTACAATATCCATTGTTTAGATTTTGCTCAAAGTAAATAAAAAAGTAATTGAACTAATAATATTTTTAGGATCAGTGTAACGGGCAAAACCATTGTGTAGCCTATGGCTGGCAATTTGTTCTGTGTTTTGTCTAGAGCAAACTCTAAGATCGCGGGTTGATTGGCGAGCATGCCGGATAAAAGGCTGAAGGGTATTTTGAAAAACTTGTACCCAATGATCAGTGAGATAAAAGTTGCTAAGATAACTATCACTCCACCGGTTGCAAACAATAAGCCTCCTTCCGAACTCAATAATACTTCTTTGAAGGTATGCCCGGACTTGATTCCTATCCCTGCTAATAAGAGGATGAGACCTATCTGACGCAGGGTAAGATTGGCGCTGAAGGGCAGTATCCATAGTATGGGCCCTGTCTTACGTATAGCGCCTAATACGAGTGCGACTAAGAGTGGTCCCCCAGCATAGCCGAGCTGAAAATTGACCCCGCCGGGAAAGGAAAAAGTTATTTTCCCAATCAAAAGTCCTAAGGCCATCCCTAGGCCAAATGAGAAAAGATTGATCTGCGAAAGTCTCTCGTAGGAGTTGCCAAAGAGTTCGTTGATCTCGTCGATGTCATTTCGCTTGACGACCATCTGTACTCTATCGCCTAGCTCTAACACAGTCGTCCCTCTAGCAATCATGTCTGAATCTCCACGCTGCACTCTGGTGATAATGGCAGAATAATTTTCAGACAAATTGAGGGAAGCAATATTCTCTCCGGCTAGATCTGGATTGGATACAAAAACTTTGCGTACGTCGTAATGACGCCTATCAAATGTCAACTCATCGGTAGGCACACGGCCCATCTCCTTAACTGCTTTGTCTACCAATTTGCCACCTCCTACCACTACGATCCTATCTCCTAATTTTAGAGAGGTATCCATATTGGGTAGCGATTGTATACCGTTTCTACTCATCCGGCCGAATACCAAGCGCTTGTGATAACGATTGAATAATTCTCTGATTGTTAGTGCTTCAATGTCTGGCTGGGTAATCTCTATGGTCGTCCGCTCTATCTTCATGCTGATAGGGTACTCCTTTTGCAAGTCGTTTTGTTCTTGGGTGAGATCTACCTTAAATAATTTTTGGAATATGCTGTAAGCAACCATCACGCCTATCACCCCCATCGGATACGCCAATGAATATCCAATAACGGCAGAATTTGAAAACAAAGTCTTATCAAATTTTCCTGGACTGGCAGTATTGACAATATCTAATACACCGGCCAAGGCTGGCGTACTCGTCACACTACCCGCCAAAAGTCCTGCTGCCGTGGCTTTGTTGAGACCCAAGAGATAGTATGCTCCCACCGATAAGATAAAGAAAATGAACAGGGCTACCACACTAAAAGAAATATCCCGTGCTCCACGCTTCGCTAGGGTTCTAAAAAAACTTGGACCACTGCTAATCCCAATGGAATAGACGAAGATGGATAGTCCCAGCGTGACGATGACATCAGGCACCATCAGATTGGGGTCTAAAGCACCAAAAGCAAGGCCTACAAATAGTACGGCTGCTACTCCTAGTTTTGCGCCCTTGATCGCAATATTGCCTAGGGCATACCCTATGCCGATGACTACAAATAGTAAGAGTAAGGGAGATTCTAAAAAAGACTGAACCATAGCTGGTTTTTAGCGCACATGTTAGTTTTTCACTAAAAAACGCAAAGGTATATCATTTCTTTACTAAATGCCATATGTATTATGATTAAATGAGATATGAGCTTTTTTTGAGTTGAAAATGGAGAGCTTTTTTGAGTGGAGAATGGAGAGTGGAGAATGGAGAGCTTTTTTGAGTGGAGAATGGAGAGCTTTTTTGTCATGAGAATGGAGAGCTAAACTAGGTGCGCGAGACTACCCTAATAAGTCGCAATTACTTGTAGTTCATTAAGGACATAATCACTTGCGCTGCAAGATCCAGTGGTCTTGCTGTATCCCCCACTCCTGCTCGGTTCCCTCTGTATACTTCAACACGATGAAGTGCTCCTCTACCAAACTGCGGAAGTAGGTGGGTGGATGAAAGGCAGCATAGACACGATGCCCTTCCACCGCTTTGCCTCTGGTGACGATCTCGCCATTGTCATAAGCTTTGATTTCATCGGGGGTGAGGATGCGCTTGAAGATGGGACCATGCGACGTCAACAAGAGTACTGCGCCTTTCTGAGATACCCTTGCCAACTCTGCCATCCAAGCAGGATGATTCTCCTCGGACAGATGCGTGAAAATGGAGATGCCATAGATAAAATCAAAATGGCCATCCTCATAAGGAAGTGGCGGATTGATTTCATTTTTCTTAAACGTAATATTGGGGATGTTTTCTGCACACCACTGCAGATTGGTATTGTTATAGTCTACCCCGTGTATCTCACAGTCTGTCACTTCCTGATGAAGATGACGGATGATTCTACCCGGTCCACAACCCCAGTCTAGGATTTTTTTATCCTCGAGCGTAATGAAAGGAGATACTTGCTGAACGATACTCTTGGCCGACTTTTGCCCGCCGAAATAGTAGCTTTCATAGTTGAGGTGAAAGGTCTCAAAGATCAAATAATCTGGTGGCAAGACCACATTGGGATGCGCGGTAAGAAAAGCTTGATTCACTTTTCTATTCTTGGCTTTGATGTATTGAAACTTGACTTTGTCGAAGACATGTATCAAGCCCAACTTTCGAAAAGGCGCCGTGATTTTACCAGTATTCATACTTAGGGATTAGGCGCGTTCTATGATGGTAGCGTATCCTTGGCCTACGCCTACACACATGGTCACCAAAGCATATCGCTTATTTGTTTTCTGCAATTCTATTGCTGCAGTGTGCATGATACGGGTACCCGATACACCTAGCGGGTGACCGATCGCAATCGCTCCTCCATTTGGATTGATGCGAGGATCATCATCAGCAAGACCTAACTTCCTTGTGCAGGCCAGAGCTTGCGCAGAGAATGCTTCGTTGAGTTCTATGATGTCCATATCCTCCAACTTCAATCCAGCTTTTGCTAAGGCTTTTTGCGAAGCTCCTACTGGACCGATGCCCATGATCCTAGGTTCTACGCCTACTACTGCCGAACTGACGATACGCGCTAGAGGCTTGAGATCATACTGTTTGATGGCAGTATCTGAAGCAACGATAACGGCTGCTGCACCATCATTTAGACCTGAGGCGTTCCCTGCCGTCACGGATCCTCCTTTATCCAGTGGCTTGAAAGCGGGTCTGAGTTTGGCTAGTATTTCTGTCGTCGTGCTTGGACGGATAAATTCATCTTTATCAAATAGCAGAGGGTCTTGCTTGCGTCGAGGTATTTCTACAGCTATAATTTCTTCGGCCAACCTGCCATTAGCTTGAGCAGCGGCAGCTTTACTTTGTGACCAATAGGCAAACTGATCTTGATCTTCACGAGAAATATCATACATCTCAGCTAGATTTTCTGCTGTAGATCCCATACCGTCTACGCCATATAGTTCTTTCATTTTGGGATTGACAAATCGCCAACCAAAACTACTGTCATGCATCTTCGCATCACGACCAAAGGCTTTACTCACTTTAGAAATCACGAATGGTCCTCTAGTCATGTGCTCTACTCCACCCGAGATAAATACATCACCGTCTCCAGCTTTAATGGCTCGATTGGCGTGGACGATAGCGGACATACCAGAGGAGCATAATCTATTGAGCGTCTCACCAGGTACGGACCATGGCAGCCCAGCAAGCAGGAGACACATTCGAGCTACGTTTCGATTGTCTTCTCCTGCTTGATTGGCACATCCAAAGATTACGTCTTCATAGGCATCTGGTGGAATGTTAGGATTTCTCTTTACGATCTCTCTGATCGGAATCGCTCCCAAATCGTCGGTACGAATAGTGGATAGTGTCCCTCCAAAATTTCCAAAAGGAGTACGTACTCCATCTATTATAAATGCCTCTTTCAACGTTTGATATTTTTTAGTCTACAGTCGTATCGACCTAGGGTAAAGATAGTGAATTACCCTTTGATACGTTTGTGATTGCCATCACAAAACTGAGGCTTTTCAGACAATTTGCACATACACATCCCTACTGACTTAGTTTCTTCAGCTACGAATACAGTTGGCGTAAACTTGGTTCCTTTGTGAGAACCATCGCACCAAGGCTGATTTTCAGATGCTCCACAAGAACACCAAGCATATTTTTGGCCTTTTACTAAGTCAACTCTTACTGGGGTTCTTCCAGCGATATAAGCCTTATCCATTTTTATACATTTTTTGATATTAATAAAAAACCAATTTAACGAAACCTAAGTCTCTTGCCAAAATTTTGATGATTAATTCCACTATTTGTTCTCCGTCTAAATACTGATTACTTTTAGGGTCTAAAATACTGCAAATACAACGTTTCTATGTCTAATAAACCCATCTGCTATCCTTACCAATCCATAAAAGAGATGCAAGCTGCTGCACGTCAAGTATTGCCCGCTACGGTTTACGACTATTTCATGGGGACTACCGAGGAAGGCCTAACCCATACCAGAAATACCTCCGCCTTTCAACAATGGAGTTTGATACCAAAGCGCCTCCAAGGAGTGCAGCATCCTAGCACTTCGGTTAAGGTTTTTGGACAGGAGTACAGTATCCCTTTTGGCGCGGCTCCAGTTGGCATGCAGCAATTATTTCATTCGGATGGGGAGTACGCCACTACCCAAGCCTGTGCATACCAAGGGGCGCCATGCATCTTATCGACGGTAAGCAACATCGCTTATGCAAAAGCTACCAAGGATGCTAAAATCAAACCCTGGTTTCAGCTGTATCCAACCGACAATTTTGAAGTAACCAAGGCACTTGTTCAGAAAGCGGAAGAGGCTGGTGCAGAGGTAATCGTCCTCACAGTGGATGTACCTGTCCTTGGAAAACGCAAGCACAATGCGAGAGGCCTACTCAATACTCCCGAATTTGCCCACCTGAGATTTGGCAATCTGGACGGGCTACTTCAGCAGAGAGATAACATACACGATAGTTGTCTCAATTGGGATCAACTCGCCATGCTGCAAGAGATTTCTTCAGCAAAGATAGTCGTCAAGGGTATCCTTCATCCTGAAGATGCCCTCCAATGTCTCAATATGAATATAGAGGGCATTATCATTAGTAACCATGGCGGCAGGCAGATGGAAAGCAACTATAGCAGTATAGAAGCATTAGCAGCCATCAAACCACAGATGCCTGATGAATTTCCGCTGTTTATTGATGGAGGCATTCGCTCAGCAACAGATGTTTTGAAAGCATTGCTGCTCGGTGCAAAAATGGTTTTTCTAGGACGACCTATTTGTTATGGATTGGCAGTGGGTGGCATGGCCGGCGTGATGCATTTACTCGAACTGATCAAGACCGACCTGACCCGCAATATGCAATTGATGGGCATTCAAGATATAGGGAATCGGGACCCTACACAAATTATCAAAACCAAGTAGGGATTACTTCCGCGACGAAGAGTGCTGAAAGCACGAAAAAAAGAAACTAGGCTAGCTAATTACAAAGACCTAGAAGCAAATGGCTAAAGGCTAAAGGCTAATGTTTAATGGCTAATCTTTAGAACAATGGTAAATAAAGCCTGCCGGAAAGTTACTGGTCTTTATCATCTCACATGCATCCCATGCAGCAGAAAATTTCTTGTAATGAATCTTGCTATATAATATCTGAGAAAAAGAACCTTTTGACTTGAGCATTTCCTTAGAAGTTCCTAAGATTTGATCAGTCTTTTCTTTCGAGAAAAAAGTAAAGGGCATAGAAGATACCATACTATCCACTTCCTCACTTACATAGTTTTTAATATTTTCAGCACCATCATTGATAATCACAAGTCTCTCGTCTAATATGGATTCTTTTACTTTTTCACAAAATTCCTCGTTCACTTCAAAAGAATACAGTTTTGCATCTGCTGGCATTCTTTCC
Source organism: uncultured Saprospiraceae bacterium (assembly GCA_937923345.1). Taxonomy (GTDB): domain Bacteria; phylum Bacteroidota; class Bacteroidia; order Chitinophagales; family Saprospiraceae; genus JALZVN01. The sequence goes on along the minus strand of CAKZVJ010000219.1, from coordinate 8,425 downwards.
AAAATCTCTTTGGTTATATTTCCTAGCCCCATTCCAAACTCAACATAAACCTTTCCCTCCTTGGCTAATCGATTACAAATTTCTATTTCTACCTCTCTACTTGTCTCCGATATCGCTCCAGTCGTTACAAAGTGCTTTGTGTATTGGAGTGCAGACGCTAACTTACCTTTCATACTACGATTTCTTATTTTGAGTAGACAAATATAGAAATGCTAGAGTAATACTAAGAATATATACCCTCCAAATTCAAAATTTTAAACGTATAAAACTGACAATGAATGACTTATGTTGTAGAAGATTATTTGTGATAATAATAATGCTGTTTTGGGCGTCTCCCGATGAAAAATCGGGCCGGGCTATTCCGTGGTCCGCTTCCGCTGCCGTCCCTGCATTCCGTTACACTTCATTTTGGGACCCAGTCTCCTTAGGTCGACTGTCACTCTCTATCCCTGACGCTTTTTGCTATGAATTAGGAGTTAGGGATTAGATTGGATTTTGCTAATATCTAATAGCTTCGATTGAATTTTAGTTGATGATAACTACTTAGAAATCAACAGCTAATTGCTGTTAATCTGTTAAAGGTTAGGTATTAGGTGCTAGATTTTAACCTGAACTTTGCCTATAGCTAGTTGATTCAATTGAATTTTAAAAGTGGATCAACCAATGGTTTGATACTAAGCGCTCATGCCTAAAGGCCAATCGCCAACGGCCAGACCTAGTAGTACCTAACTCCTAGATCCTAGCTACCAATTCCTAATTCTCTAGCGCTCCGTCTTCAATCCAACAAAGGAAAGTGGCAATCTCATTATCCGTTAACTCCGTTGGTCCAGCAGTATTAGAAGGAGGCATTGCCCCTGATTCGACCTGATTTCTTAATGAACCATTATCACTCTGTGCTTTTAAATCTGCATAAAATTCGTAGTCTCCATTGATAAAACCATTCACATGACAATTTGGGATAGCACACGTTTGGTTAAGTATAGGTACAATATCTCCACTGTACGATACGCTTCTAGTTTCGCAATCCTCTGTAGAAGGCCCCTCATCATCATCGCCACAAGCAAAGGTTAAGGAAAGACATATCGAGAGGACAAAAAGGAAGTTTAATTTAGAATTTTTCATATTGCATTTATTTGAGAATAAAACTAAAGTGCCACATATTTAACTTTTGATATGTGGCACTTATTTTATATCGTTTATAACGATCTATAGTTTTGATTTGCGTGGATATATTGTATGAAAAGCAAATTCTATCCACTTGAAGACAAATGTTAATTATTCGCCCCTACAAATTTTTCTAATTTACTTGGCGAACTATCATTGTCTGTGCCAGCGACACCACCATCTAATTCTTTCTGCAACTTTATCAACGACGCCCATTCTTTGTTATGTGCTAATAAAGCTTGCTGCGGCCAAGATTTTGGATCATGAATTCTGAATGCTGGACCTGCGCCAGCGAGGATAAACACTAATCTTGACGATGAGGTATTGGCTAGTTGGTTAAAATTTTTGATACCTGCATTATTTAGTGCAGCTTCAATTTTTGGACCAATTCCTTCAATTACCTGTAGCTTATTATCGTCTATGTTATAATTTGCAACACTTATTTTATCGGATGATTTTGCAATGCTGCTACTAGCTTTCGACTTAGTAACGGTAGATTTTGCACTTGCTGAATTTACTTTCTCACTTTTTTTCTCAATTCTACTAGTACCTAAGTCTCTACGAGATACTATTTTACCTGCCTTAGTATTACGCGTCTCCCCAACTACTTTCTTAGATACTTCGATGGTATTCATGCCCATCATTTTCTTCATAAGAGAATCCATATCTATCTGCTTCACTACTTCCACTTCTTTGATGATTTCCACTTCTTTGATGATTTCTTTAGGCTTTTTGCTCAATTCCTTTTTAAGTGTAGCGATTTCTTTTTTCATCATTGCCAATTCGCTAGCCTGTTTCTTGCCCTGGGCTACTAATTTTTGCTCAGATTTTTGTGTGCTACCCAATTTAGCGTTCAATTTCTTAAGGTCACTTGTCCCTTTGGAAGCTGCATTTAGTTTTGCCTTCAAATCAGCTATAATCTTTTCTGTTTTAGATCCAGATGAAAGGTCCTTTTTAGCTTTAGCCAGCTGATCCTGAAGATCTTTAATGCTTGCTTTGTTTTTCTTATCCGCAGCCGACATAGACTTGTTCGCTTTGTCTAATTTAGCTTTTAGATCCGCAACGGCTTTATTGTTTTTACCGCTATCCGCAACTGCTTTTTTCGACTTGGTTAACTGAGCTTGCAAGTCTTTGATGTTTGCCTTAGATTTCTTTTCTAGCGCAGTCATCATTTTATTTGCCTTATCTAACTTAGACTTTAAGTCTACAACTGCTTTATTATTTTTACCGCTATCGGTAGCGCCTTTTTTAGCTTTTGCTAATTGTGCTTGCAGCTCTTTAATGTTTGCATTAGATTTTTTAGTCGCAGCAGACATTTCCTTGTTGGCTTTATCCAAATTAGCTTTTAAGTCCTTCAATTCTTTTTGAGACTTATTTGCATTTTTCGTAGCAGATTCTAGGCTTTTATTTTCTTTCTTAAGATCGGCAATGTGGCCTTGCAACAATTTTATAGTGCTTTGGTGTCCTTTTGCTTTCTTGGCAAAGTTTGACTTTTCAGAACCTAATTGCTTCTCTAATTTAGCATAGTCACTAGACATCTTCTTCATTTCAGTAGTATCACTACTATGAACTTCCGTGATTTTCTGAACTTCTCTGATTACCGGTATAGGAACCTCTTTTACGATTTCGACTTCTTTTATCGTCTCTTTATTGATCATAACTGGCACCTCCTTAACCACTTCTACTTTCTTTACTACCTCTTTCTGCTTATATACAGGTACAATCTTTTCAGATTTCACTTTCACCTCCTTGATTACTTCTTGAGGTACCTTTACCATTATCTCAACCTCTTTGAGCACTGGTACTTCTTTAACTACCAATACTGGAACCTCTTTGATCACTTCTACCTTCTTAATGATTTCCTTTTCAACCATTATAGGTACTTCTACAATCACTTCCTTGATTACTTCTTTTTCTATGTAAACAGGAACCTCCTTGATAACCTCTTTGATGACTTCTTTTATTACAGGAATCTTTTCAATTACCTTTACCTCCTTGATGACTTCCTGCACGACTTGCACTTCGACTGGCACTTTAGTCTCTAACTCTACTTTTTTGATGATTTGCTTAGGAATTTCTGTTCTGACTACTTCCACAACTTTTTCCTGAATTATTTCAACAGGTTTGACCACTTCAACAGTATTGGTAGTAGTGACTAGCCTCTCCTTTACCAACTGAACTTTATTGACAGTTGATTTACCAGGCGTCTTAACCAATACATCATTTTTCACTTTCACTATCTTCAAATCTTGATCTTTCCAAATCATTCCTTTTTGTAGCATAGTTTCTAAAGCGGAAGCCGCTTGTTTGCTAGATATTTTGGCCGTCTTAGCAACCAATGAGATGAGCTTTTTCTTTTCCATTAATAGAAATTAAATTGATGGTTAATTTTAATAAAATAAAAATTTGAATTATGTAGGTTGCCTTCAGTGTAGTGGTTATTCGTTGCTTTCTTTATTTGGAGCACCTTTCGAGGGCTCAAATTTACTTTATTCTATGTACTTACCATTCATAAATGTTCAGTTTTATCAAAAAATTATCGAAACACATCATTAGCTGCCAAGATAAGCCACTCTTACTCGCCAGTTATTGGGCGTCAGCTCATTAAGTATGTTAATTATAATTTAAACAAAGAGACTTTTATTTGATTATTCGGTACTTAATCAGACCTTGTCAAAAAAAACTATGAAATATATAAGCATATTATTTCTCTTAGGTATTAGTCTTACCTTTTTGGCTTGTAACGATGATGAGGAGGATAACTCAGTGACAGCAGATTTATTTTATGATATGGGCGCTAATTCAGCTCCCTTTTTTGGGATGGGTACGCACCAAGCTGCAGTACGGTTTCCTAGATCAATTATGAGCTCCTTTGAAGGTGAAGCCCTAGAAAGAATTGAGTTCTACTTAGTCAATCTTCCAAACAATTGTTTTATTAAAATTTACGATGAAGGTACCGCTCAGGGTCCAGGCCCCTTATTGTATGAAGCAGATGTAACTACCACAGTTAACGCAAACGCCTGGAATGGGCATACCTTGACAGCGCCACTCCCACTTTCTAGCAATGAATTGTGGATAGCGGTAGAATTCACCCATAATGAACAAAACAACACCATTGGTTGTGATGTCGGACCAGCAGTTGAGAATGGTGACTGGGTATCTGAGATGGATCAAACAGGATGGAGTTCTTATCGTAACTTTACATCTGACGCAGTCAGTATCAATTGGAATATTAGAGGATTTATTCAATAGCTAAAATATTTCAGCCACCCCATATCTACGTGGGTCAGCTTCAGATGCGATCTGTTTGTCTTTTATATGAATGGCATGCACGCCTCCGAAAAACATATGAAGCTGATCCCATATTTTGTATTCCCCTTTGGGTGAGCTGCTAAATGCCATTTTTGATTCTGCTTGCAACTTTCCTTCATGCCAGTGCATTCTTGGTGATTGGATGGCCTTCTTTAAGTTAAAGCCTTGCTCCAATATGTATTGCAAGGTCTGCCCAATAGCAAAAGGAATTCTAGACGCTCCTCCAGATCCCATCACTAATTCTAGAGAACCAACATCATCTATAACCATAGTCGGACTCATCATACTATTTAGCCTACCATTTGGTTCCCAGCTATGCGCTCCGTTTGGAAGCAAGAATAACTCTCCCAACATATTGTTCAGCTGCATTTGCGTCCCTTTGATAAAAGTACCATTGCCCTCTCCGATGGAAGTAGTCAGACTAATGGCGTTGCCCCATTTATCTACAATATTAAAATGGGAGGTACCCTTAGTAGTAGTATTTGTAGACCAACTCTGTGCAAGATTACTATTTTCTCTTTTGTTAAATTCAGCTACTTGATAGGGTATATTATGAAGATTTTCGTTCAATTTTTGAATGACTTGATTCTTACCTTCGGATTTTATTCCGCCCAAAAAATTGCCTAGTAAAACTCCTCCAAGACTTGGTTTATTAGCTGTAAATATTCTCTTTTTAGCATAGCTAAATTGTAAGGGGGCAATTTCATTGACCTTGTAATTCTCAAAATCAGCTCTAGTCAAATGTCCTCCTGCATTTTCATTATCCGCAGCAATTTGTTTTCCTATTTCGCCTTGATAAAAACCTGATACTCCTTCTTCACTTATAAAAGAGAGAAAGTCTGCCATGGCTGGAAGATAAATTTTATCTCCCTGTTTCTTCAAACGACCATCTACTGTAAAAAGAGATCTACCCTCAGGAGTTAAAGTAAGTATTGGTTCTAATAGCCCAAAGTCAATTTCTTGAAAACGATCTAATGCAACACCTTCCTTAGCTTGCGCAATTGGTATCTCAATTAGGCGCTTGAAAGGCATTTTACCAAAATGCTCTTGCAGATAGAAAAGCCCAGCTATAGTACCAGGTACAGCTACAGATGCTGCTCCTACAAAAAACTGCTCTGTGTCTTTACCAAAGTCTACCTCTATGGGAAAAAAGTCAAGAGCATTCTTCTGCCTCTTTGCCATAGGTGTTTGACAAAAAAAGTCTACAAATCGAACTCCTTTGTTGGCTTGATATGTAAGAGCAAAACCACCCCCTCCTGCTGAGGCCATACAAGGCTCAGACACAAACATTGTCATATGTGCAGCAACTGCAGCATCAAATGCATTCCCGCCAGCATGAAGGATTTCTTTTGCTGTATCTAGAGTAGCTTGGTGTCCAGCACTAATGGCTTGTTGCATTGATATCTTTTTGTCTCACAAAGATATTTATTGTTTTCGAATTGGAGACAAAACATCCTAGACAAAGGATTTACCATTATCTTTAGGCTATGAGTAAAAGAGTAGTGATTTTAGGAGCGGGCTTATCTGGATTATTGACCGCCTATCGACTTAAAAATTTAGGCTACAAAGTTAAAGTCTTGGAGGCAAGAGATCGTATCGGGGGTAGAATATACACGCTCAATGCTGCCTTAGAAACTCCTGTAGAAATGGGTGCTACTTGGTTTGGATTAAAACATATCCACTTGCTGAAGCTACTAAAAGAATTTGGGATTGGCTATTTTGAACAACACACCAAAGGAGATGCTTACTTTGAGCCATTTTCCTTAGCGCCTTCACAAAAAATAACAGTACCTGAACAGATGCCAAGTTATAGAATAGCGGGCGGCTCAAAAACACTTATAGACATCATACGCAGTGGTTTGGGGACAGATGATATAGCTTTAGGGATGCCTGTAGAGACCATAAAAGCTCAAAGTGACAAAGTAATGGTGATCAGTAAGCCTTCCAAATGGGAAGCGGATATAGTAGTCTCTACCCTACCACCAAGCTTATTGTTTAGGTCTATTCTTTTTTCTCCAAATATAAGCAAAGAGGTAAATGAGATCGGCCTTTCCACTCACACTTGGATGCAAGATGCTATAAAAACTGCCATTGTGTATAAACATGCTTTCTGGAGAGAAGCTGAACTTTCGGGAACACTTTTTAGTAATGTAGGACCTTTTTCAGAAATGTATGATCATTCCAATAAAGCATTTACAAAGTTCGCACTTTGTGGTTTTGTAAATGGAGGTTATGCTAGATTATCTTTTAGCGAAAGACTGAAAAAAGTAATGGGACAATTAGAAAAAATCTTTGGATCTGAAGTGAATAATTATATTGATTATCAAGAATGTATTTGGAATGATAAATGGACAAAGTATCCAGAAACCCCAGACATCTTTCCACATCAAAATAATGGACATCCAATATTTGAAAAAGCTCATTTTGAAAATCGACTTTTCATATCTGGCTCGGAGACTGCTAAGGATTTTCCTGGCTATATGGACGGTGCAGTGCAAAGTGCAGAAAGAGTGGTAGCAGATATCATGCGATTATACCCAATAGCTTAGTTTTATTCTCTTAATATTGTGTGATGGAATCAATACAAATTTTTGGAACACCATTGATAATGTGGCTCTTGGCAGTGTCCGCTGTCATTATACTTGGTGTATCAAAGGCTGGTATCAAAGGCATCTCCATAATCTTAGTTACGATCATGGTATTTGTATACGGCGGAAAAAATTCCACTGGTATATTAATGCCTTTATTAATATCTGCAGATATCCTAGCTATAACGTATTATAGAAAATATGTGCAATGGAAGTATCTCATAAAACTACTGCCAGCTATGGTGGTAGGAGTATTCATTGGGACATTTATTGGAAAGGACTTACCCGAAGTATTGTTTAAGCAAAGCATGATTGCTATTATTCTATTTTCTGTAGCTATCTTATTGTATTGGGAAAAGAATCCTCCAAAGGAGGTTCCAGATAATTGGTTCTTTTCGAGTTTCCTAGGATTAGCGGCAGGTATCACAACTATGATTGGCAATCTGGCTGGTCCGTTTGCGAATATTTACTTTCTCAGTATGCGAATGCCTAAAAACGCATTTATTGGTACCGCTGCATGGTTATTTTTCATCATCAACCTGATAAAACTTCCTTTACATGCTTTCGTCTGGGGTACCGTGAATGCAGAGAGCATCAAACAGACTGTAAGTCTCATCCCAGCTATGTTTGTTGGTTTTATCCTGGGAGCTTCTTTAGTCACACGAATTAAAGATGATAGCTATCGCAAAATGATCATCATCATAACAGGGATTGGTGCTTTGATATTATTAATAAGGCAATAGAGGAACCGCTACAAAAAGTTAGGGATGTTCAAAAATATCATATTTCGTTGAGATAAAACTTTTTGCATCTAAAAATTTCTAAATGATTACGCCCTTTTAAATATTATTACTTTAAAAACGGGGTGATTCTTAGACTCAATTTGTCACGCTTAATACCAAGGGTTGCTACCCTGGGCTATGATAAGGCCACCCTCCCGAAGAAAATTGGCACAAGCACTCCAGGGGTTCATCTCTTACTTCTTAACACCCCAAAGTCAGGCAAGTCTAATATTTTTTACCAAATGTTAGTTTTCAGAATGGACTCAAAAATGAGTATTAATCAGATAAATTGTGTTGATCTTTATCTAGGCGATCAATCATTTTTGTTTTTACCTCCTTCCATTTAAGAATCTTGGCTTTTAGACTTTCTTTGACTTCTTCTGATTTAGCCTCTTTTAATTCAGCGTTATATTGATTTATTTTTGCCTCTACCTCACTTAAAGACTCTTTCCGTTTCTCGATTTTTTCAGCCACCTCTGCTTTATCAAAAATCAAACTTTCTGGAGCTGGATTATCCGCAGTGTTGTCTACTACGGTATTTCGTTTTGGAATAAAGACTGTATCTCCTACTTGACGCTG
>CAKZVJ010000218.1 GCA_937923345.1 uncultured Saprospiraceae bacterium | reverse complement strand
TAGCGAATCTCAACAAATAGTCCAGCAAGTCAATCCAGTTAAACAAGCTTTCATCGCAGATTTTGATGCCCAAGCCAAGACCTTACTCAGACGCATTGGTCAAACTGGTGCCGCCGTAGCTATCGTCATGGATAGTACCGTAGTGTATACAGAAGGCTTAGGCTACAGAGATCGAAAGAATAAAGAATTGGTCAACGAAAATTCTGTTTTCCGCATTGGCTCATTGTCTAAAGGTTTTGCCTCTGTACTGACAGGAGTACTCGTAGATGAAGGAAAATTAGATTGGGAGGATAAAGTCGTAAACCATATTCCAGAATTTAGTTTGAAAGACAGCCATTCTACGGCCAATGTTGAAGTCCAGCACTTGCTCTCTCATACGACCGGCTTACCATATCACGCTTATACGGATATGCTAGAAAAGGGCCGCTCCATGTCAAGAATTAAAGAGAAGTTGGGCGACCTAAGACTTATCGGAGAACCAGGTGAAGTATACGCCTATGGCAACGCAGGCTATTCTTGGATAGAAGATGTAGTAAAAAGCGTGACCGGCAACAGTTACGAAGAGCTGTTAGACAATAAAATATTTGGCCCTTTGGGCATGGAAGATGCTTCTACTTCGAGAGAGGATATCAGGAGCTGCGACAATGCCGCTTTGCCACATTACTATAGTAAGAGGAGAGGATGGAGACCCACCAAGATTTCATCTAAGTACTATAACGCTACTTCAGCGGGTGGCGTCAATGCCAGTATCTCAGATATGAGCAAGTGGCTACAACTATTGATGGGGCAGCACGATGAGGTCATCTCTGATGAAGTATTAGCAGAAGTATTCACCCCAGTAGTCAATACCAAAAACAGAAAAAAATACTATCAACGATGGAGTGGGATCAAAAACGCCCATTACGCAAAAGGCTGGAGAGTACTCGATAAGAAAGACAATCCTGGTGCCTATGTCTATCATGGCGGCTATGTCAATTCATACAGAAGTGAATTACTTTACAACAAAGAGGACAATGTAGCGATCTGTATTCTCAGCAATGCGCCGACCTCATTCGCATCCAAGTGCGCAAAAGAATTCATCAAACTCTACGACCTATATAAAGAGGATATCCAACTGTGGGATGAACTCAACCAACCAAAGGAGATAGTAGAGGTGAAGGAAGCATCGTAAGACAAAGGGGTTTTCAAGTCCCCTAAGATTCTAGGGAGGACTCAACATTTAGATTTCGTTTGCCTCTTTAAGAATAGCGTTTTTTAAAGAAGGAGATATTCTAAATTACTGTCTTCTAATTTGATTAGAATTTCTTTAACGGAATCAATTATTCCAGAATTATTGCATTTCGGGATTATTCCTAATGTGGGATGTTCAGAAGTAAGAGCAGAACCCCTAGAAGGGGTGATATTATTGTAGCCTTGGGTGGCAACCCAGGGTATTAGCATAGCAGGAGCCAATTTGGCGTGATTTTCTTTTAAAAATCATGACAAATTGAGTCAAAGAATAACCTCGTTTTAAAAGCTATTTTATTCAGACTTGTTTTCATTTTGTTCGGCCATATAGCTGGTCTGCTACTAGTGAAATTTGTTGGAATATCTAACAGCCTATTGTTGAAATAATGAACTTTTTGTATCTTTATGGCGTTAAAAGCATAGAAATACGGCATGAAATCCAAAATAACTCAGCAAGAAATAGGGAAAAGAGTAGCCTCTTTACGCAAAAACAAAGGCCTTTCGCAAGAAGATTTAGCCAATAGAGTAGGAATTTCTAGATCTGCTATTACTCAAATCGAATTAGGTAATAGGAGTATATCAGCACTTGAAATACATAATTTCTCAATACAATTAGGGTTTTCGATCGATGACTTCTTGGGAGAAGAGTTTGTCCTAAACCCAAAATTACAATCAGAAGTACAAGAAGAAAGCTCGAATACAAGAGTTTCAGTTCCTAAGCTACAAGTCGAGAAATTCAAAAATGTTCTTTTGTACATTCTAGAAAATTGTGCGGGCAAACCCAATGTAGGCGAAACGCTACTCTACAAACTTTTATACTTTTCGGATTTCAATTATTATGAATTGTATGAGGAGCATCTATCGGGAGCCACGTATCGAAAACTTCCCTATGGTCCAGTGCCCAAAAATTTGGATACGATAATTAAAAAAATGATTGATGAGGGGGAACTCCAACGAATTAAAACCGAATATCACAATTATCCGCAAACTAGATACCTGCCGCTCAGGAAAGCAGATTTGACAAAGCTAAAAGCATCTGAAAAAGAAGTTATTGACAAAGTAATAGATCAGTTTTCAGATTGGAGCGCCAAGGCAATAAGTGATTACTCTCATAAAGATATTCCTTGGATGGCTTCAAAAGATGGTAAAGAAATAAATTATGAATTAGTCTTCTATAGAGAAGCACCATTTTCAGTTAGGAACTATCAAGAAGAAGACTGAGAATGGAGTTTGAAGAATTGAAGGAATTTGAAAAGGATAAAAAGAAACTTGTAAAAAAATATAGATCTATACTGGAGGATCTTGAGACAGTAAAACAAGTTTTAGAAGTTATGCCTGATGAGCGGCCTCCATTTAGTTATAGAATAAATAATCTTGG
>CAKZVJ010000217.1 GCA_937923345.1 uncultured Saprospiraceae bacterium | reverse complement strand
AGACTATTAGGGATACCAACAGTAATAGACCGTCTACTACAACAGAGTATACTAGAAATACTATCAAAACAATATGAGCCATTATTTAGTGACTATAGCTATGGATTTCGTCCAGGTCGCAGTGCCTTACAAGCGATAAAGCAATCAAGTACTTATGTAAAACGAGGTTACGGTTGGGTTGTAGATATCGACTTAGCAAGTTTTTTCGACAAGATAAACCATGACAGACTAATGCAAAGATTGCACAAGGGAATAGGCGACAAACGAGTATTGCGTTTGATACGTAAATACCTTCGAGCAGGGATGTTGCAACATGGTTTAACAAAGCAGCGTCTTAGTGGGACACCTCAAGGCGGGCCACTATCACCACTATTATCGAATATAGTATTAGATGAGCTGGATAAGGAATTAGAAAAGCGGGGACATTTATTTGTACGTTATGCAGACGATTGTAACATTTATGTAAAGAGCAAAAGAGCAGGCGAACGCACGTTGGACTCGATAACGAAGTTTATAGAGAAAAAATTAAAGCTCAAAATAAACAAAGCAAAGAGTGGTGTGCGTCGTTGTGAGGAGACTAAATTTCTGGGATACACAATACTTGAGAACGGTAAAATAAGAATAGCTGATAAAAGTATAATCCGTTTCAAAAAGAGAGTTATAGAACTCACAAAACGAAATAGAGGGGTGAAATTTTTAGAAATAATAGAATCTATAAACGCATTACATAGAGGTTGGGTGAACTACTTTAAACTAGCTAATAGCTGGTTACCATGGCGAGAACTTGACGGCTGGGTGAGACGCCGAATGCGATGCTATCGACTGAAGCAATGTGGTAGAAAATACACGATTTTCAAATTTTTAAGGAAATTGAAAACACCGAAACAAAAAGCATGGAATGCTATAATGTACTCGGGAGGCTGGTGGAATTTATCTTCAAAAATAGTTTGTACAAAGGCAATGGGTTTTAATTGGTTTGACCAAAATGGCTTTCAAAGCCTAACTAATCTATTTGCCCGTTATGGTTAAAATGTTAAAAGAAATCGCCGTGATACGACAAAACGTACGTCCGGTGGTGTGAGAGGTCGGAAATAGGAGTTGGTTTACGCCAATTCTTATTTCCTCCTACTCGATTAGCTATAAGTCAAGAAGAAAATAAACCTCAGCGAGGTGACATAATGGTATCGCACTTGATTTGCCAAGTAGGTTAAAAAAATTATAGAAAAGGTAAATATTCGCGACTCGCCGCAGGCGACCAAGCTCGACGCGCGGAGCGCGTAAGAAAAAGCGGTAGAAACGGCATCCCGCACAGTAGATGCGCAAAGCCTTGCGCATCTACTGTGCGGGATATAGTGGATGACGCGGTGCCCCGCGGAGCATGGGCATTTTTCCAAAGAAGAAAACAATCACTTTAATGTATCTAAAGGGGTCAATATTTAGGGCAATGGGCTATCTTCGCGTAAACTCTAGAAGAATAGTTTATGACAGAGAAGACGAAATATGAAATGCGCGGGGTGTCTGCCGCAAAAACGGAAGTACATGAGGCCATTAAAGGGCTAAGTAAGGGCATCTTTCCAAATGCTTTTTGCAAGATACTTCCGGATATAGTGGGAGGGGATGAGGACTACTGCAATATCATGCATGCGGATACGGCGGGGACTAAGACTAGTCTGGCCTATATGTGCTGGAAAGAAACGGGAAATGTGGACGTATGGAAAGGGATCGTACAGGATGCCATCGTAATGAATGTAGATGATATGGCTTGTGTAGGGTGTACGGACAACATCGTCCTGTCATCGACTATCGGGCGTAACAAGAATCTGATAACTGGTGAAGTAATCAAGACCATCATAAGAGAGGCGAATGCTTTTTGTGAGCGGATGCGAGAATATGGGGTCGGTATCCATCCTGCGGGTGGTGAAACGGCTGATGTGGGAGATATCGTGAGGAGTATAGATGTGGGCTACACCACCTTTGCGCGGATCAAAAAGGAGCGGGTGCTGGAGAATAATATCCAGCCTGGCAATGTGATCGTGGGTTTTGCAAGTTATGGGCAGGCGACGTATGAGTCTGCCTACAACAGTGGGATAGGGTCCAACGGCTTGACGTCTGCGCGTCATGATGTCCTCAGTAGCTATCACGCGGAGTCTTATCCGGACTCTTTTAATCCTTTGACGCCGAGTAGTGTGCGCTATACTGGTTCTAAGAAGTTTACGGATGTGGTCGCTTTTGACGGGGTAGAGTATACGGTAGCAGATTTGTTGTTGTCGCCAACTCGGACGTACCTACCGCTTTTAAAGAAGGTATTTGATGAGCATTTGGATAGCCTGAATGGGGTAATCCATTGTACTGGAGGGGCGCAAACAAAAGTGCTGCACTTCGCTGATAATGTGCATATAATAAAGGACAATCTGTTTCCAATGCCGCCTGTATTTCAGCTGATACAACAAGAATCTGGTACAGCTTTAAAGGAGATGTATGAGGTGTTTAATATGGGACATCGCCTGGAGATATATACGGATGCGAGTACGGCAGAGGCCTTGATACAGCTTGGCAATACGTTTGGCATCGATGCGCAAATAATCGGTAGAGTAGAGGCAGCGGAGGGCAAGAAATTGACTATTCAACATAGTGAAGAGACAGCAGTCACTTTTTGATGGTAGCTTCCTTATATTAGAAAATATGGTAAGGTGTATACCGAACCTATTTAGATACTGTTAGACTAGGTTATTTCGAGATAAAATTCTATTTTTACCCGCTTAGTAACCTATTTAAGAACTTGTTTAAGAGAACGCTTTATATATTAATTTTGCTAGTCGCTATGGCTAGTAATACGACTGATTTAATTGCTCAATCTGGCTTCTCAGCTAGTGGGTCACATCAGTATGCCCTCAAGCAACTTAATACCTCTATTTCTGGAATAGTTGAAGATGCTACGCTCAAAGTGGTGCAGCTAAGCTATTTTAAAAACAGTCTTAGTTTTAAGGAGGAAAACTTGCTCCTGCCAATCGCTAAGGATGGTTCATTTAGGGTAGATTTTGATTTAAACGAAGATATTGAAATACGCCTGACGTATGGAGAACAAAGTGTACCCTTGTTTTTGCAAAAAGGAGACGATCTAAAAATAGAATTTAACGGAGCGCGACCAAAGCAATCTATGCTTTGTTCTGGAAGAGGTCAGTACAATAATCAATATTTGATAGATCAGCAAAATGCTTTTACAAATATAGATCAAGGCTTTATAGTCTACGAAATAGAACAGAAGAATCCTGTTGAATTCAAGCAAACTTTTGATAAAATATTACAGCAGAAGACTCAGTTCTATAATGCTTATGACATTTCTGCAAAGTCAAAAATGACCCCTGGATTTAAGCACTATGTGCAGGTCGATAATCAGTTTTGGTATGCTAATCAACTGCTCAATTACCGAGTAGAAAAACCATTGCGAACGGGCCAGGCTGCACCGATGGATCTTCCCTCTTCCTTTTATAGTTTCTTAGACAATATAGATGTAGACAAAACGGTATTGTTGACTAGTCGGCAATACTGTGATTTTCTAGAAGAGTATCTTAAGTACAAAGGAGAACTCGCTGCAGCGGAAAAGACACTAGATTATGAGATTCATAGGGTGATAGATGAAAACATTTTGTACAGCGAAGAAGGAGAGTTTGTTCATCTCAGTGCCGGTGACCAAGTAGCTATATTAAACAGTAGTTCGTCTGCATTGAATAAAGAGGCCATAGCGAAGCTATTGCCTGTTTTTAAGGCCAATAATTTGGACTTTGTAAAAATGGAAAACGGCACCAAAGGTTGGGTTGGGGATTTGAAATCTCAGCAACAACAAAGCACTCAGAAAATAAACGCGACCAGTCAGGAGAGAATCAAAAAGTATGCTATCAACAGGATGTACAATTCTCAATTGTACAAAGAGCCAGGAAGTACGGATGTGACTGGCGTTCTTGGTTATGGTGAAGAGGTGAAGTATTTACATCTTAAGACAAGTGAACATTTTCAGTATTATCATCAAGGGGTTCAATATTATGGAACCTTGGTACAGGTGGAAAACAATAGAGGTCAAAGAGGCTGGGTATTAAATACTTTTTTGGATTTGATGGAAAAGAAAGTCTCTAGGGAAGATGTGCAATCTATTTATTTGTACAGCCTCACAGATACTTCTGAAGCACGGGAGTATCTCAAAGGGGAAGCCTTGTATTATACGCTTGCTAAAGCTTTGTACTGGAAGATTAAGCTATATCCGAATGCTGATATTGCGCGAGAAATAGCTGCCTTTGCTTCTCATAATGAATGCAAAGTGTTAAATGAAATTCTACGTGCAGAATATGATGTAGAGCAATTAAGAAAGAAAAGTAAGGACGATTACATCGAGACGTATGTGTACTCCAATTTGCGATCACCGGTAATCGGTGGCTTGCATGTGGGCTTGCCATTTGATAAGACTGCATTTGTACAAGCGACACGCTCTCAATCAGACAAAGAATATGTGGATATCCCGCATGAACTTAAGCCTAGGCCTACAAGCCCTATACAGTTGTCTGGAAAGATATTCGCAGGGGCGATGAAAGAGGCTAGTCTGACCATTGTATATGATTTTATTAGTTTTCAAGAAGAACGTGTACCCTTGGTGGTGGACTCGGAGGGGAAGTACCATTTCGCTACAGAATTGCAAGATCCAGTATTAGCCTATCTGAGCTGCGGACAAAAGTCATTGCAAATGTATTTGTTCCCGGGAGATAAAATTAACATAGATTTTGATGTTAATAATTTTCCTCATAGTGTACGTATGCAGGGTAAATCGGCGGCACTGAATACCTATTTGTTAGAAGAAGGAAAAGCTTTTGCGCCTCAATTCGAAGCGCTTGTTTTAAAAAGTGAGACTCTAAATCCAGAGGCATTTATGGACTTTGCCAAGTCTTTGAATAAAAAGAGAAATCAGTTTTTTGATAAGTATAAAAAGAAAAACAAGTTGACCTCAATGGACGAGGCTTTTATCCAGTCTAATTTGCAATACGCCTATGCAACTATGATGTTCAACTATGAAGACATTCAGCAGTATGTACAGCGCAAAGAAGTGATTGTATTACCTAAGAATTATTTCTCGTTTTTGAAAAATATACAAATATCTGCGGAGGGGATCTTACCGAATGTCTACTATGTAGATTTTATCAATCAATTTTTGGAGCATCAAGCCAATTTAGGGGATAATCAATTTTTGACCAAAACAGAATTAGCAAAGCAATTCTTCAAGGGAGAAGTACTAGCATTTATACAGGCGAAAGAATTGGCCACAAAATGCCAATTGGGTAAGGCGCATCTGTACGGTGATGCTATCCAAAGATTCATTGCAAGTAACGAGCATGAGCAATACAACAACGTCTTGCGTGCTATTTATAACGAGAATAAACCCATTCAAACTGGTTCCACAGCACCAGATTTTGCGCTAAAGGATATAAACGGAAATACGGTCCAATTGTCTGACTTGAAAGGGAAAGTGGTGTGCATAGATTTCTGGGCCACCTGGTGTAGACCTTGTATCAAATCGATGACCTATAGTCAGCGAATGGTAGATCAATATAAAAATCAAGGCGTTGTATTCTTGTATGTTAGTATGGATGAGAATGCATCTTCTTGGGAAGCCTATGTGAAGGGGCAGGGTCTACAGGGTAAGCATCTCAATGCAAGTAGTGGAAAGGGATATCTATCTGATATTGCAAAGCTCTACAGGGTTAAGCAGTTGCCTACCTACGTGATTGTAGATAAAGACGGTAAGATAGCTTATAACAAGGCTGGTTCTCCAGGAAATACCGTTTTAGGAAATCTGATTGATGGTTTGTTGGCTAGTCCTTATAAGTAAGCTAGTGACCTCGTGTTTTTAGTTTTTTAAATATTGACCAGTACAAACGAGCTTATCCCAAATTTTTACAGAAAGTTCAGCACTGAATTACTTCACGTACCCTTTGTATCCGCTCTTTATTAGCTTCTTATCTTTAGT
>CAKZVJ010000216.1 GCA_937923345.1 uncultured Saprospiraceae bacterium | reverse complement strand
CTCTTTTGGAGCGGGTTTATATCTAGTTCAAATCAGAGACCTTGATTCGAATAGGGTGTCGACGGAGAGGATTGTAATAGGGAAGTGATAACGAAAGTTTTGAATAAATTTCTTTTTTTATTGTGGGGGTGACAAATTTTCTAGACTACAGTAGATGACACAACATCTTAGTATATTGAACCTTTGAAAAACGAGTAAAGAATCTTTGGCTGTTATCAAATGATAGCGGCCTTTTTTATGTACCACTTATTAGAAATGTGTAGCTTACAACAGCATTAACCAGAATGAAATGATTCACAGATGAAGATCTTTTTAGACTTGTGTACTATTAAAAGCTAGAAGTGAAAAAAATGACAAAAGACCAAGTTGACACAATACTGAAATCAATAGGATATTATGATTCATTTAAACAAATTATGAATCAATCTTTTATTGTGATAGATTATGGGAAGAAATTAGGTAAGAAAAAATTCGACTCACTATTTGACGCACACACAAAGTACACATACAACGGAGAAGTTGACCCAAATCAATATCGAACATGGCACACTATTTTAAATTCTGAAAATGTAAGCGAAGAAGAGTTATTGGTTGCCTGTTTAAAAATATTTGATTGGGGAAAGGTTTTACCTGGAAATGTAAGATCTGTAATTGGACTCTATGAGCAGAAAAAACTCAAAGAATATATATTTTCAGTAAAAGAGTTTTTGAAATATCAAAAGACAATTGATATATCTGATTTAGTCAATGATAACATTCAATGGTCTAGTGGATGGACCAAGGTTTATTCATTTATAAATCCGAATATTCTAATCTACGATTCAAGGGTATCCGCATTTTTAAATTTTACTCTAATTAGAAACTATAATACCTTAAACAAAACTCAAAAAGAGGATTTTCACATACTCACAAAAAGTTTATTCAATTTTAGAGGTTTTGGAAAAAGAGAACGAAAGGTTTCTAATATTTTTGGCTTTAAAAATCAACACCCAAAGGGAATTGCCGGATTTAATGCAAATTTAATCTCTTCATGGATAATTCAATGCACAAAAGAACACTTAGCAATTAATGAAGAGATAAGGTCATTCGAAAGAGCTTTTTTTATGCTTGGATTTGATTTAAAACAGATAAAATAATACCAGTGTAAATGAGAAAAATACAAACCTACATAGTTGATTCATTTACTGACCAGCCATTTAAAGGAAATCCGGCGGGAGTGTGTATACTAAAGGAGGAGCTATCTGATTCGGAGATGTTATTAATCGCTAAAGAATTGGGATTGTCAGAGACTGCTTTTATAGGAATACTTAATGAGGATAATGAATATCCAATTCGATTCTTTTCTCCCGTCATGGAAATACCCTTGTGTGGTCATGCTACCCTTGCCTCTTCAAAAGTTCTTTTTGAATTAGAAGGAAAGTCTAGTCTTTGTTTTGTGAATATTGAAAACTTGAAGCTACCGATTGAGCGTAACGGAGAGTTCATAAAAATTGGATTCCCAGTATATGATACTGTTCCAAAAGAAGTTCCAACAGAATTGCTTACAGCACTCGGAATAGAAGAGGTCATTAACAGCGTATATAATGCGGAAACCAACATCTTGCTCCTTGAAATAGACAGCCCAGAAGTGTTGAAGAATTTAACTCCAGACTTTAATAAGCTGGTCAAATCGCATAGTGAAAATTAACGGTGTACTAGTAACAGCACTTTCGAATCAAGATGGATATGATTTTGAATCAAGATACTTTTGGCCTTGGAGTGGAACGAATGAAGACCCTGTTACTGGAGCGACACATACCTTTATGGCCAAATATTGGGGAAACAAATTAAACAAGTCAAAAATGAAATCTTTTCAGTGTTCTGAAAGGTCTGGGTTAATGGAAGTGGAGTTACTGAATGAGAAACAAATGACTTTAGAAAGTAAGGCCCAAATTGTGTTGAAAGGAGAGTTAAGGATATAGAACAGCAAATTTCTATTATAAAAACGAAAATGAACATTAAAATCTCAGATACAAGGGAAATTGCTTTGCATCAAATAATTGCCTTATACAAAGCCAATGAATGGAGTGCTGCAGAGAAGCCGACTGAATTACAAAATACATTATTGAATTCACATGCCTTGATTACAGCTTGGGATAATGAAAATTTAGTTGGGCTTGGAAATGCGATATCAGACGGATACTTGGTTGTTTATTATCCACATTTATTGGTGCATCCAGCATATCAAGGCAAAGGAATAGGGAAGATGATTGTTGATAAACTCCAAGAGAAATATAAAAACTTTCATATGCAAATGTTGACAGCTGATGAAAAAGCGATCGATTTTTATAAGAAGGTAGGTTTTGAGAAAGCGGGCGAAACTATGCCCATGTGGATTTACAATGGGAACGAACACTAAAAATAAAATCTTATGAATAGATTGTTACTAAGCCTCTCAATTCTATTTGGTGTAATAGCTCATATATCTGCATGCTCTGGACCAGGTGCCCCAGCTGCAATTGAAAGAAGTATCGAAGTAGGCTTATATTATGCTTATAGCTCCATTGGATTAGGCTTGTTAGCAACCTTGTTGCAATTGAAATATGGAAGTAAAACTGGCCGATTTTTAATAATAGTTATAATTGTATTGACTCTTGTTCACCCAGGGTTTTGGATGTCAGCAAGGGGAGGGGATTGTGGAATGGTGAGGAATATTTGCTCAAAAGGAGCTACTTACTTGATTATATTTTCATTGTTTTTGACAACCATATTGGCTTATAGAAAGCAACAACAAACTAGTAGCTAACTCACCTCTTATCTCCATTAGTTATCTTAGTTCTTTCTGATCAGAGTAAAATAGAGTAAAGCTCAATTTCATTTGAATACCATGTATAAATCGGGATATTCAGAAATACCATAATTCGTTGGGATTTAATTTTCCACAATATTGATGCTCGCCATCCCTTTATCATTGTCATCAATTCCTAATTTTCTTTCTAGCGAAGATAGCTAAAAACGATACTTTCGTTTTGAAGTCGATATTCACATAAAGGACAAGTTTATTCTTTAACGAACTTGAATGTTCCTACCTTTTCCATAGAATAAACTTCCATGAAATATACACCAGATGGCAACATGGAGACATCAATTGAAGGCGAAACGGATTTTGTGGAATATGAAGTCAATAGCCGACCATCAAGAGCATAAACTACAATTTTATCTATTGCCTCTTCAGTATCAATGGTTATTTCATTATCTGCAGGGTTTGGAAAGAAGGATATGTTTGAAAGGCTTGTATTGTCTACATCCAGGACTATGTCGCATGAACCAAAGTAAAATTGAGCGACAGTTTCAATAAGAACATTTTCTAAGTTTTGTAACTCTAAACGTACGATTTCTTCTTCGGAGGTGAAGCCAACAAATTGTGCAACTTCGCTGGCATCAAAAAATACCGAGTCAATAAGTCCTGTAGTTTCGCCAAAAATTCTAACATTTATCATTCCGTCTCCTATTGGCGAGTATAGATCGAAAGCTACGCTTGTCACGGGCGATTCTCCTTTGAAGACTACATGAGTTGAAGAAAAGAAATTGTTAGAGGATACACCAGGGTCTGGAATACTAAAAAATGGGCCGCTGTTTATAAAAATCATTGTGGCCCCTACATCAGCCCCACTATTTGTAAATACTACTCCTTCTTGTATTTCATCAGCTGGATAACAATCACCACCTCTGGAACTTATTGCAGTACCACATTTCTTAAAATCTTCAACAGGACCTCCTTCAAAGTCTTCAAATGTCAGCGAGTCCACATTAGTACATGCCGCTTGAAATTCGTCGAGAGTCGAATAAAATACTAAGGATTGTTGTTGACTATTTTCGTAAATAGGAGAGCTAGAATCTTCAGGCAAAGCTATCACATCACTAGAACCTGATAAAAAGTCTGATGCAGTAGTTGAGTGCGTCTGACTAGCAACAGTAAGTACACAGCACAATATCAGTATTGGAATAAATAAAGTTTGTTTCATAGTTATATTTTAGTGGAAATTAAACCACTTAAGATCATTAAAGATTACTATCATGGCTTATTACAATTCACAATTGTAACAAGGTATGTATAATTTCTATAAAATTTAAACTGACTATCCGTTTGTTGTACAGCAGAGTTAAAATACTTCAAGACTCTCGAATAAAATATTGAGATTATGAATGGGTATTTGGATAGCATTCTTGATTTTAAATAAGGGTAGAATTATTAAACTAGAATAAGTATCGACCTTTAAACCTGCCCGGCTGAGCCGTTCAGACGGGGATTTAGTGTTGTAAGCGTTAAGAAAAGTCGACAAGCCGTAGTTTGTGGTTCCCTGTCTGACTAAGGCGTCAGCCAGGCAGGCTTCACTAAAAAGATACACGGTATCTTTTTTGCAAGCAACGTTCAGTCATGGAAATAAAGAACGTGCAAGAACAGCAATCAAGAATATATCTTGGAGAGCTATTTCTGTGTACATTTTGGAACACCTACTTGACCATTGCCTTCGATGTCTTAAGTGTTGATTTCAAAACTTCAATTCTGTATATTGTTTTGCATTTAGTCGCTAAATAATCCATAAATTATGAAGGTGTTCTTTGAAGTGGTCAAGTGTACTTGATAGTTTGAGATTGGCTTAAATTTAAGAATAGATAATATTGGGGAGAATATATTCATTCTCCCCAAGTGTACTGTATAGCGACTAATTATCCAAAATTATAGGCATGTCGCCATCTGAAATTATTATCTTCGAATTTGGAGATTTTGCTAATTTTTCAAAAGCTTCCAATGATTTGAATTGGAGTATATTTTTATCAAGACCCTCCGCGATGATTTTTTGAGCATCCCTAATACCTTCCGCTTCAATTCTTTTCTGATCTGCTTGTCTTTTTGTTTGGGTTAAAACAAACTCCATCCTTTCAGCTTGCTGTTCTGCCTCTAATTTTTCTTCAATGGCAACAGATAAACTTGACGGCAACTGAATAGATTTTAAAAGGACGGCTTCTACATCTATCCCTTTTGTCTCCAGGTAAGACATCATTCTGTCTTTTATAGAATTCTCAATACTAGATCTTTCTCCTGTGTGCATATCTTTTGCAAAGTAATTAGCAGAAACATCCGCTACAGCAGATCTAAAGACGGGCAATATTACATTTCTCTCATAATCGGTACCAATATTTCTTAGAATTTCTGGTGCTTCATTAGGATCAATATTATAGAGAATACTTACTTCGGAAAAAATATTTAACCCTTCTCTTGAGGGAATATTTAAACCTACTTCCAAGTTTTCGGTTTGTGTAGAAATTTTAACAATTCTACTAAACAAAGGGTTGTATACTTTCAAGCCTCCAGTGTATCCGTCATCAGCGAACTTTCCGAATCTTTGCTTTACGCCAACTTCACCCTCTTTGATAGTAGCACAACTTTGTAAACAAAAAACACCTAACATCAAAGTCATCAAAATTAAATTATAATTTTTCATATCAAATATTTTAAGGTTATATAAAGTGATTTATAAACAATTCTTGCCCACATAGACCATTGCTCATTTCTATAGTAATCAGATGTTTGAGACACTATATTAATTTTATCTAATGGTTATAATTCCTCATTGTAAGCATTACTTACATAATGAGTTTGCAACACTAAATGTTCAGTCAAGAGCTAGTTTTTTGAATATTTTTTAAACCTTAAGCTTTCCGGCTTAGAGCAGTTTCTCTTTCTTCCTCGCTAATTTAAAAATTGTTATAACTCATCAAAAAACAGTAATTTTGATCAGCGTCCTTACTACGTGAAAATCAAAAACTATACAAATGAAAAATTTCTATTTCTTATTGCTCATGATGGCTTTGATATTGTCAGCTTGCTCACCGGAAGGAGAACAAACAACAAGTGCTGAATCGGAAAGCACATTAGGGGTGTTACAGCATGGCTTTGATCTTAGTGAGGCTACGAAGGAAAAATTTGAAGAAGGCCTGCTGTTACTCCACAACTTTGAATACGACGATGCGTTGACTGCTTTCGAAGCGGCAACAGCACTAGACAGTACAGAGGTGATGACCCACTGGGGGGAAGCAATGTGCAACTACAAAGCGCTGTGGAGATTACAGAATACCGAAAAAGGAAGGGAGATTTTAGCAAGACTAGGGGATACAGAAGAGGCGAGACTAGCCTCCATAAAAGATCCGATCAAAAAAGACATGTGGAAGATTGTAGAGATAATGTACGGAGAGGGAGAATTTAAGGAAAGGAATAAGCGAATAGCAGGCCTTCTTTCGGTTTTGCATCAGAAAAACCCACAACATCAGGAAATAGCAGCCTTTTATGCACTTTCCTTAATCTGGGCTACTGAAGAATATGGGGATGGCAGTCCTGATTTAAGGCAAGCGGCTTCTATTGCAGATAAAGTCATCAAGATGAATCCACTTCATCCTGGAGCGCTACATTATAAAATACATGCACTGGATGGCCCAACTTCGGCTAAGGATGCCCATAGCGCTGCGGATGCATACGCCAAGGTAGCCGCAGATGCAGCACACGCTTTACATATGCCCTCGCACATCTACTTGGCACTAGGTGAATGGGATGGGGTGGTCAACTCCAATCGAGCGTCTTACGATGCGAGTGTGGCTAGGATGAAAGCAAAAGACCTGAAAGATGGTGCGCGCGGATATCACTCTTTAGCATGGCTGCATTATGCCCTCTTGCAACAAGGTCGTTATAAAGAGGCGCAGCAGATACTAGATGATATGATTGGCTTTGTACCAAACGACCCTACCAAAGGAGCAAGAGGATATCTACTGGGCATGCAGAATAGACAATTGGTAGAAAGCGGCCCCGATGCTACGCAGACCAAATTGATAACAGATGTAAAAACAGATGACATAGGCATTCTCTCTCAATCCAACCGCAGTTTCTTAAGAGCGCAGATAGCGTTTCGAAATAAGAAAGCCCACAACATAGAAAAAGAGATCGACTGGTTAAAAGGTAAAATAACTGTGGCAGCTCAACAGGTTGAAGGAGATGGGCTGGTAATGTGCGCGGCAGGCACCAGCAGGTACGCCCCAACGGACAATTCAATCAAGAGTGCCAATGTCATCATGGCACAGATGAAAGCCATGAAGGCTTTACTAGACGGCAAGGAGGATGTATTCGAATCGCAAATGAAAAAAGCAGTCGCTCTAGAACAGGACACCAATTTTCCAGCTGGTCCACCAAAGATTGCATTGCCTTCTTTTGAACATTACGGGGAATGGCTGATCTCCAAAGGTAAACATGAAGAAGCGATTGATCAATTTGATAAAGCGCTAGAAAGAATGCCTAGAAGATCCAAGTCGCTAAAAGGAAAAATGAATGCCTTAACGCAGCTGAATCAGAAGGAAGAAGCGGAAATGGTTGAAAAGGAATTGAAAACTATCTTGGCGCAAGCAGATTAGTGTAAAAATAATGTTAGCACAATTTTCTATTTAAGAAGCAAAAAACGTTCCCTACTCCCACTCAAAAGTATTAATCATATGCATCGCATCTACCTTTAAGAACTCAAATACAGGATCGAGGGAATCGGTATTGATTTGTGCTTTTACGTAGAGAGAGCCGCGCAAAAAATGAGAAGTACTGTCTGTCAAGTAAAACTGAAAAGGAGTAGCGACATCACCCTCGATGTTCATAACATTTCCATAGACCTTGCCTGGTTTACTGACTTTGAAGTCGTCCATGAATTCCGCTTTGATGCCATGTTTATTAGAAAGGGTATGGGCATCGGTGATTAATTTATCAAGGGTATTATCTTTATCGATGGCATAGTAGCTACAATGGATAGTCCCCTTCAATGAAGGAACATATAAGTCAAACCAACAATCGTTTTTTGTCTCCTCTCCAAAGAATAAACTGTCTTGTAAAAACTCTGCATAGCTCGCACGTTCGAAAGCAAAAGGGCAGGTCTTAGGATCTACTTTGGTGTAGGCCTTTTCAGGGAATTCGATTTTGGGGTAAGCTCTTGGTTTAGGATTATATACGGGGCGATCGCTATCGCAGGATGCAAATGCAAAAAAGAGGCAACTAATAAAAAAGAGGCATTTAATCTTCATCTTGATTGTCTGTTGAATTGGGCAAAGTTACAAGGATTTGCTCTATTCTCCTTTTATTCACTGTGACCACCTTAAAGAGGTAACCGTTGCTGTTAAATATTTCTCCTACTTTGGGGATATAACCAGATAGCTCTAGTACAAGTCCCGCTAAAGAATCTGCATCGCCTCGCGCTTCATCAAACAATTCTGGTGGAGCAGAAACCACTCGACCTAAATCATTGAGGAGCGTTTTGCCTTCGAACAAATAATTGAGTTCATCAATCTTTTTGAATTCTATTTCGCCATCTCCGTCAAATTCATCTTTGATGTCTCCGATGACTTCTTCGATGACATCCTCTAAGGTAACGATACCAGAGCTACCTCCAAACTCATCTACCACAATCGCAATATGCTGCTTTTGCTTTTGGAAGTCCTCTAGGAGATCATCCAGCTTCTTGGCTTCAGGAACGTAAAATACATTGGCTCGAATCAAACTTTGCCATTCAAAATTGGGCCCTTCATTTAAGTAGGGGAGCAAATCTTTGACGTATAAAATACCTGTGACATTATCAAAGCTGTCATCAATAATGGGTATCCTAGAATAGCCGGATTCATCAGCAGTGGCTAAGAGCACATCGTATTTTTCTTTGAAGTCGACAGCAATCACATCTACATAGGACTTTGTAATCTGTTTGACAGGAACGTCCCCAAACTTCACAATTCCTCTAAGGATGCCTTGTTCTTCTTTTGCCAACTCATCATTACCAACCGCTAGCTGAATGGCCTCGTCGATATCCTCCATAGAGGTCTGCTTATTATTACTCCCGTCACTAAAAATATTCTCAATCAATGAGGTGCCAGAAACTAGGGCAGCGCTTAATGGAAAAAACAATTTGGACAACACAGTCAATAGTCGACTGGTAGTTCGGACTACGATCAATCTTTTGAGTTGCGCAAATACCTTAGGAATAACCTCTCCAAATAATACTAAGATAAAGGTAACCAAGCCAACAGTAATTAGGACTCTCACTAGGCTTTCGCAAGTAGTCGCCTCAAGGTATGAGAAGGGGACAAATTGATGCATCCAATGACCTACTTCAGTAAAGAAAAGCTCTGAAATCGCTAGTTGTAGGAACTGCGCCATCACTAAGATGATGGCAATATTTATCAAATTGTTGCTGATGAGTATAGTCGCCAGTAGGTTATTAGGATCTTTCAGTAGTTTGAGGATGCGGCTAGATTTACTATCCCCAGTATCTTGAATGCCCTTTATATCTGAAGGCGTCAATGAAAAGAAGGCTACCTCAGAGCTACTGACTAGTGCAGAAACAACGATTAGAACTACTAAAAGTAGTCCTAGCAATAGCAAAGTAGAGTTGAAAACCACTAAAGGCAAGAAAGCAAAAAGAGATAGAAAATACGGACTGTCGGGTTCTGGTTCCAAATTAACAAATGATTGTTGCCTATTAAAAACGAAAATTTATAGTGAAAGTTGCGCTAGAAGGGTAAGTCACTAGCATCACTCGTAGGGGTATTGGTTGCTGTGTTAGAGCTGCTGGTAGCAGGCATCTCAGTAGGCAAACTATTGGGATCTCTCTGAGCAGCCTCTCGCTTCTCTAAAAGTCTAACCGTATTGGCTACTACCTCAGTGATATATCTGTCATTACCATCTTTGTCTTGGTATTTGCGGTGGGTAAGCTTACCTTCTACAAAGGTCAAGTTTCCTTTTTTGAATCGCGCTTCTACGGCATCGGCTAGATTTCTCCAGCATACGACATTGTGCCATTCTGTATTAGTCTGCCAATTACCTTCTTTATCTTTATAGTTTTCGTTGGTAGCAATAGAAAAGGTAGCTACAGATACTCCACTTTCTAATTTTCTCAATTCTGGATCTCTTCCAAGATTACCAACAAGTGTTACTCTATTTATCATGATGTTTGTTTTATATTGTTAATACTCTGTTTCTTTTGAAGCAGGCTGTCTAATACCTATCTAAATTAAGGAATTATCTTGTAAAAACAAAGTTAGGGATTTTGGGAATCCATATTGGGACAGGTCTTCTTTTCTTATCCACAAAGCATCCACAATTTTATCAAAGGAGGTGTTGATAAGCTTAGCTTCCCAAACGATACAGTGGATGATTTGGTGGGTCAGGAGTTGTTTATGGGTAAAGATGGGTTCTAGGCCAAACGTGTTTTCCCAGGACCTTTTAACTTCTTTTTTGAGCGCAGTCTTTTTGCTAAAGGCTTCTCCTTCAAACAGTGGGAGTTGATATAGTCCCTGCCAAATATCTTTTTCTGTTCTTTTCTGGATATAGACGGCGTCATCGGTGTGGAGATAAATAAAATTGAAGTGTCTAGTTTTACGCTTTATCTTTTTGGTTTTTATAGGTCGGAGTGCTTGAGTCTTGTTCGTAAAGGAAAGGCAGTGCTCTTGGAGTGGGCAGGTGTCACAAGCTGGATTTTTGGGGATACAAACTGTAGCGCCAAAATCCATAATGGCTTGATTAAAGGCGGCTGCTTTTTTTGCTACAAAAACTTCTTGGACTAGTCTATTGATTTGTGCCAATCCTTCTTTGCTATCCACCGCTAGATCTAGATCAAAATAACGGCTGATGATGCGAATCACATTGCCATCTACCACTGGATAGGGCAGGTCAAAAGCGAAAGAGCCAATAGCTGCAGCAGTGTACTTTCCTACACCTTTGAGCGCAAGAATATCCTTGTATTCCTTAGGAAAGGAGCCTCCATGCTCGTTCATAATCATCTGCGCGCTAAAGTGCAGATTGCGCGCTCTGGAGTAATAACCTAGTCCTTGCCACAGGGACAGCAGCTCGTCTATCGGCGCCGTAGCCAGGGACTCCACAGTGGGAAATCTTTCTGTTAATTTATAGTAGTATGGAGTAGCTTGTGCAGCTCTTGTTTGCTGGAGAATAATCTCAGATATCCAAATGAGATACGGGTCTCTAATGCCTTTCCACGGCAGTGGCCTTGCGGCTGGATCGTGCCATCGGAGGAGTTGTTGAGAGAAGAAAGTAAGGACATTTGCAGACATGTGAGTGCGAAGATAAGCTTATAAAAATAATGGACGAGTGAAGTCTTGTCTCCTAATATCTCAGGGCATTTTGCGCTAGCTATCGCGACTCGCCGCAGGCGACAAAGCTCGACGCACAGCGTGCGTAAGGAAAAGCGGTAGAAACGGCATCCGATACAGGAGATGCTTTTTCGCATCTCCTGTATCGGATATAGTGGATGACGCGGTGCTCTGCGGAGCATGGGTGTTTTCCCAACAAAAGAAACCCTTAATAAAAAAATGGAGCCAAGGTTTTCACCTCGAACTCCATGTATAAGACTTTATTAAATTAATCACCAATAAATTATGTAGTTTTGGTCTCTTGTGAGAAGACTTACTGGTTGTCCAATGAAAACTCTCTTACCTCTTGCAGAGAGTTGTATTGAGAAACAAGCAAGTTCTTTAATTCTTTTCGTGCAAAAAATATTCTACTCTTTACTGTCCCTAATGGAAGGTCCAGGTGATCCGAAATTTCTTGGTATTTGAATCCCTGGTAGTGCATCACAAATGGTATGCGCAAGCCGTCCTCTAGGCTATCTATCATCTCCATAATTTCTTCCGTCATGAAGTTAGATTCTGCAGAGTTTAAGACACGGTTCTTGCCAGAGTTGATATAATAATCGTTGTCCGTAGAATCCATGATGGTGTTCTGCTTTACCTTCTTACGATAGTTGTTGATGAAGATGTTCTTCATGATCGTGAAGCACCATGCTTTGAAGTTGGTACCAGGTCTAAATTTTTCTTTATTAGAGAGTGCTCTAAAAGCAGTTTCTTGATATAGATCTTTAGAGTCTTCAGTATTCTTAGTTAGATTATAAGCAAACGAATGCAGAACTGTTGATAAAAGATCAAATTTTGATGTGAATTCAATTGTTGACATACGCTTAGATTTTAAGTAATGTTATTTTTTGTTTAAGCAAATATACACCTGACTTAAACAAAATACAAGTAATTTGAAGTGTGTTTGAGCAATGATTTTTCTGCAAGGTGCTCAATTTGTCTTTAACTCACTGTTTATGAGCATTTTGTGAATAAAAAATAAAAATGTTAAAATAACACAACTTTCAGAAAAAAATGAAAGAATGGTGTTTTTGAAGCGAATTTTGCTTCAAATAGAATTATGATCACCGAATTTTAGGCATATTTTTTACTATAAAAGGCATATTTACCCAAAAGGTTAAACAGAATTATCCTATAGTTAAACAAAACGACTACAGGTGTCCGCTTACTTTTGCGCTTTGCGTATAGTATATAAGGTGATAAAGAAGTAAACAAGATTGGGTATCCAAATGGAGTAGACTGGAGAGATGTCAAGATTGACAGCAAAGGTCTCTGCAAATTTGGATAGGAATACGTATATGGCGCCAAGGGCGATGCCAATGGCTAAGTGCAGGCCGATGCCACCACGCACTTTGCGGCTCGCGATGCTCAAGCCCAATAGTGCGAGTATGAAGGTAGAGAAGGGTTCTGCGGTTCTCTGGCTGATCTCTACATTATATATCTGCGTGTTGCCAATGCCTCGAGATTTTTCTCGCTTGATGAATTCCCTCATATCTGGGGTATCCATCATCTCCATTTGGTTTTTGTAGCGTATAAAATCTTCTGGCGTAATATTAAGCGTAGTATCTAGTTTCTCTCGAGCCCCTAGGACGAAGCCCTCATTGAGCCCTTCGAATCTTCGTATCTCATAGTCCTCCAGTTGCCACTTGTTAGGAGGGCCTATCCAATTGGCTTTTTTGCACTTTATATATTCTATGAGTTCTCCGTCCCGATACTTTTCCAATCGTAGATCAGATGCATACTTCTCATGCTGGCGATAGTGCCGGATAAACACTTTGGTCTCGGGGTCGAGAAACATATGTATGTCGCGCTTCTTCATCTCATCACTGTGGGTCCAGATGTACTTATGTTCAAAATCAAGACGCACCTTGTTGCCATGGGGTATCAAAACGTGGTTGGCGAATAAGTGGGAAAAGACAATAAGCCCTGCGGCAATCAGGTAAGGGCGCATAATCCTACGATAGCTAACCCCTGCATTGAGGATGGAGATGAATTCTGAATTGAAAGCTAGTCGGGAGGTAAAGAAGATGACGGCTATCAGCACATATAGTGGTATGAGAAGTCCATTGATATACCAGATAAAATTGAAGTAGTAATCGAAGATGATCTCAGAAACGGTGCAGTCCTTTTCGATGAACTTTTCCACCTTGGTGCTAAAGTCGATGGCCACCGAGATGATGGTGAACAACAACATCGTAAACCCAAACGAGCCTAAGAACTTCTTGATAATATATATGTCTAGCTTTTTGAGCATAAATGCTACAGCAATTTTTTTTAATACTAAATCAATCTTTAATCATCGGCCAGCCTCCTAATGGTATCACAATCTCCTACTCATATTTTGCACCATTGTTGTTTTCCAGGCAGCAAAAGTACCCTCTACAATTTTTTCTCTAGCGGTAGTCACCAGCCAAAGATAGAATCCTAAGTTGTGAATCGTAGCGATCTGACCGGCCAACAATTCTTTGCACTGAAACAAATGTCTCAAGTAGGCTTTTGTGTGCACGCGACTCACCTCTGTGGTCGCATT
This sequence comes from uncultured Saprospiraceae bacterium, assembly GCA_937923345.1. Lineage (GTDB taxonomy): Bacteria > Bacteroidota > Bacteroidia > Chitinophagales > Saprospiraceae > JALZVN01. Next base: position 6,193 of record CAKZVJ010000216.1, on the reverse strand, counting down.
GACATCTATAGGATCAAAGCAGTCTTTCCACTTGGCATTCTTTATATTGATCATACCTTCTGCTGTATAGAGCAAACCATGTCTCGCGTTTCTACTCGGCAGCACACAGTCAAACATATCTATCCCCAAGGCTATACACTCCAGGATATTCATGGGCGTACCGACACCCATGAGATAACGTGGCTTTTCCCAAGGCAATTCGTTGCATACGACGTCTGTCATCGCATACATTTCTGGAGCGGGTTCTCCCACGGAGAGTCCACCAATAGCGTTGGCAGGGCGATCAAAATCGGCAATTACCTTGGCGGACTCCTTTCTCAGATCCGTATAGGTAGAGCCTTGGACGATGGGTATCAAGGTCTGTGTATAATCATACTTGGGCTGCGTGCTGTCAAAGTGATCGCAGCAGCGCTGGAGCCACTTATGCGTCAGTTTGAGCGAATTTTTAGCATAGGTATAATCACATGGATAGGGAGTACATTCATCAAAAGCCATGATGATGTCGCCACCGATAGAGCGCTGTATATCTATCGCTATCTCAGGAGAAAAGAACAATTTTCGTCCATCTATATGAGAGCGAAAGGTGACGCCCTCTGGTTTTATCTTTCTGATTTCACCCAGCGAGTAGACTTGGTATCCACCACTATCGGTCAGTATGGGACCATCCCAGTTCATAAACTTGTGCAGCCCACCGGCCTGCTCGAGAATGTCTATACCAGGACGCAAAAACAGATGGTACGTATTGCCCAAGATGATTTGCGCCTTGATGTCATTGACGAGTTCATGCTGATGCACGCCTTTGACCGTCCCGATAGTGCCTACGGGCATGAAGATCGGTGTCTGAATAGAGCCGTGGTCGGTAGTGAGTTTTCCTGCCCTTGCTTGGCTATGTGGATCTGTAGACCCCAATTCGAATGTGAGCATATCTTACTATATAGAATATCGGTGACTGTCTAGCTTCATGACGATGGCGACCATGATGGTAAAGGCCAACAATGAAGACCCCCCATAACTGATGAAGGGCAGCGGTATCCCAATGATAGGTACTAGCCCCATGGTCATTCCGATATTGATAAAAAAGTGAACAAATAAAATTCCCGCGATACCGTAGATGTACATCCGCGAAAAATCATTTCGCTGTCGCTCTGCGAGGACGGTAAAACGAAAGATGAAAAAAGTGTATAAGAGTATAATGGCTAAGCTCCCCAAGAATCCCTGCTCCTCTCCAATGGTGCAGAATATAAAATCAGTAGACTGTTCGGGTACAAAGTTGAGCTTGGTCAAGGTACCCTGTAGAAATCCTTTTCCATTCAGTCCGCCAGAACCAATCGCTAGTTTGGACTGCAATACATTATAGAGCGAGCCCTGTGGGTCACACTTTTGAGGGTTGAGCCACACGTTGAGTCTATCTTGCTGGTGCGGTTTGAGGATATTTTTGAATGCATAATTGACCGATAAGACCACGCCTACAGAAATCAAGGCGCCAGATAGCGTCGCTATTCCGAGTCGCGGATTGCGATTGAGCCAGTGGTAAACACATAGTCCAGTCAACAATACACCACTTGCAATAAAGGCATAGAGTGCAAAATCGTTTTGCAGCGCTGCAATCATCGCCGCTAACCAAACTGCAAAAGCTAAAAAGTAATACAGATTGACTTTTCTTAGATTGGACACCAAAAAGAAAGTCAGCAGCATGAGTACCCATAGGATGGTGTAGTTGATGCCCAAGAGCATAGTACTCAAAAACAAAATAAACAAACTCAGTCCGATGATGTACGGCGCGACGGGCATCCCCTCTCTAAACATAACCAAAAAGAAAGAGACAAATATCAATGCCGACCCCGCATCGGGCTGTAGCATGATGAGTCCCATCGGCAATAACAAAATACCAATAGCATTGAGTCGGGACTGCCAATTGTTTAGATCCACAGCATACGAACTCAGATAGGCAGCCATAGCCAAGGCTGTTCCAAACTTTGCAAACTCAGAAGGCTGCAGAGAAAAGCCGCCGGGCAAGTGAAACCAAGAGGTGGCTCCTTTGATAGTTGATCCAAAGAGCAGTACCAGGAGCAAGGCAGCCATCGTCAAACCATAGATAATAAAGGCTACCGTCCGCCAAAACTTCCACTCCACTACGGTCACCAAAAAGAACATGATCAGCGATACACCGATCATCAGCGCCTGTTTTCCAGCGGAAGTCCGGAGAATGAAATCCAGCCCCTGCTCTGTATAGCCATCGCCGTAGCCCACGGTGTAGATCATCAGCCAGCCCACACCGACTAGGCTCAAGTAAAGCGAAAAGCTCACCCAGTCCAATCCACCAATTCCCGCTGTATTCCGTCTAGCCAATTTGTATAAATTATTATTTGCCGCTCGATAGTATATGTTATAAACGCTATCCAAGCCTATTTCTGTGCGCAAAAGTAACACCAATCCCTTGGATATAGGCCATAGCATACCGTATATGCTCAAAATAAAGTAATTTGGGATTTTTGAGCTATTCTTTGGTATGCAAAAATTTGAATCCATTAACAGAGCGTACAATGAGGTGTTTCAGTCTGGCCGACTGAGCATAGGATTGGTGGTGCCCATAGAGAATTACGGACAGCGAACCGTTCCTACTATGCAGCACCACTTGCAAAGGGTGAAATTAGCCGAGCGATTAGGCTTCAAAGCCGTCTGGGTTCGGGATGTGCCATTCCATATGCCTTCCTTTGGAGACGCCGGACAGACATTCGACCCTTTCACTTACTTGGGATATTTGGCGGGCCAAACTACAGATATCGCACTAGGGACTGCCAGTATTGCTTTGCCTTTGCACCATCCCGTGCATATCGCCAAATCTGCCGCAACGATAGACCACCTATCCGAGGGGCGATTGCTATTGGGGGTAGCCTCTGGCGACCGCCCGACAGAATACCCCGCCATGAATATAGATTTTGAAAAACGGGGCGAGTTGTTTCGAGATACATATGAATACATACGCACCGCACAAAAAGAATTTCCTGTATTAGAGGACAATCATCATGGCCAACTGACAGGGCACATGGATATATTGCCCAAACCAAAGGGTACAAAAATACCGATGTTGATCACTGGGTCTAGTCGGCAGACCATGGAATGGATTGCCGAACATGGCGACGGTTGGATGTATTACCCAAGGCCTATGATGCAACAAGCCTACACCATAAAACAATGGCGTCAAGAGATTGCGAAGCATCACGATTACGACAAGCCGTTTATGCAGCCTTTGTATGTTATCTTAGAAAAAGACGAGGACTTCAAACCGCAGCCTATCCAATTGGGTTTTAGAATTGGCTCAAACTATTTGATCGAATATTTTAATCAGATTCAGGACATCGGCGTCAATCATGTTGCCGTCAATCTACGATTCAACACAAGAGATACAGAGGCCACCATGGAAGCACTGGCCACAAAAGTGCTTCCCCACTTTAATCTCAAAACAAAAGAAAAGACTCCATGAAAAAAACAATTTTAATCACCGGCAGTACAGACGGCATTGGAAAACTAACGGCGCTAAAACTTGCGCAAGATGGACACGCAATATACTTGCATGGTAGAAATGCGGAGAAATTAGAAAGCGTTATTTCAGAAATAAAAACAGCTGCTGACAACGAAAACATCACAGGCTTTGTCGCAGATTTTTCAGATTTGGAAGCCGTCAAAAAAATGGCACAAGAAGTCAATCAGCAATTGTCAAAGCTAGATATCCTAATCAACAATGCAGGTGTGTATAAGAGTCGGGTAGCTAAGACTGCGGACGGTTATGACATACGGTTTGCAGTGAACTATCTTGCGCCATATCTCATGACCAAGGCCATCTTGCCTTTGATCAAAAAAGGAGATCAGCCGAGAATTATCAATTTAAGTTCAGCCGCACAAGCACCAGTATCCTTGGAAGCCTTAGCCGGTCATCAGACTATTGCAGATATGGAAGGCTATTCTCAGAGCAAACTGGCCTTGGCTATGTGGAGCATACATTTGGCAGAAGAGCATCCAGATCTTACAGTCATTCCGGTCAACCCAGGTTCCTTATTAAATACTAATATGGTGCAAGAGGGCTGGGGATTTCATCGCTCCTCTGCGGACAAAGGTAGAGACATCTTGTACGATTTGGCAGTAGCAGAAAAATTCAAAAACGCTTCGGGCAGATATTTCGACAATGATATCGGAGACTTTGGAGACATTCATTCTGCCGGCGATAACAAAGAAGCCATTCATGCACTTATCGAAAAGACGGATGCGTTGTTGAATTAGTGGTATATTGAACCGGTAAAAATATAAGCAAGTAACAGAAAATCTTCTTGGACCACCAACATGGAAAAACAAAAAAAATGGCGACTCATACTAGGCAACGCTGATCCCGAATCGGGCGAAGACGACCTCGAACAGGACAGTATGGAGCAGGGGATGGATGAGGTCATGGAGGCACTCTATGATGAACAAGATCGCAAGGGCGGTCTTGGCAAGTCAGCCCCCAATGTCAATCGTTGGCTAGGCGATATCCGCAAATATTTTCCCAAGTCTACGGTCCAGCTCATGCAGCGCGACGCCTTGGATCGCCTCGGCCTAGAGCAGTTGCTCATGGAGCCCGAACTGCTCGAATCTTTTGAGCCCGACATGGACCTCATCTCGACCATCATCTCGCTCAATCATTTACTGCCCGACCGTACCAAGGAGACGGCCCGCATCATCGTCAAGAAAGTGGTAGACGAAATCATGGATCGCCTCAAATATCCGACTCAGGCAGCAGTGCGTGGTGCTCTCAGCCGCACCCATCGCGAGCGCAAAAAGAATCCCCGCTATGTAGATTGGAACCGCACCATCCGCTCCAACCTCAAAAACTACCAGGTCGACCTCGACATGATTATCCCCGATCACTTCATCGAGCACGCGCGCCGCGGCAAGGCGCTCAAGCACATCTACCTGCTCGTCGATCAGAGCGCCTCCATGTACGAGTCCATCGTGTACGCGGGTATCTTCGGGGCTATCCTTGCGTCCCTGCAAACCCTCGAGACACGCCTCATCGTATTCGACACCAATCAGGTCGACCTCACACATTTGTTGGACGACCCCGTGGAGTTGCTCTTTGGCACACAGCTGGGCGGCGGCACCGACATCGGCATGGCGATGAGTGTCGCACTGGACAGCATGACCAATCCGACAGAGACCGTCCTGTTTCTGATTTCAGATTTATACGAGGGCGCCTCCGAGGAGATCCTCCTCCAGCAAGTCTCCGAAGCACAAAACAAAGGTGTTCGCCTTATCAACCTCCTTGCCCTCAACGACAAAGGAAAACCTACCTATGATAAAGAGCTCGCTCGCGAGATGGCCCAGTTTGGCGCGACCTCATTTGCCTGCACGCCAGACCGTTTCCCAGATTTGCTAGAAGCCGCTTTGGAGAAAAAATCATTGGACGAGTTTGAGATCCCAGAGTAGGATAGGTTTAACAGATTAATATAGTATTTCTTAGGTGCCTTGCGCTTGTCTAATTTACCTTAGGTGTACTCAGGTGGTTCCGCACACGCAAGCAAAGTTTCGTTATAAAAATCCTTTGGGAGTGCCCATACTTTTGCTGAAAAAAGCAAAAGCATGGACCGCGCTATCCAGTACTCCACGTTCGTTTCGGTCCTGAGGGATAGAGCAAAAATAATTGTCTGATTTTAGACTTGCCCTTATCGTCCTAAACTTCGTTAAAAAAGTGCGACATAGCTGGGGCTATGTCGCACTTTTTTGCCTCGTTTAGAACAATAATGGCTGCCTCTAAAATGGACACTTATTAATGCTCTATCCCTAGGGACTCCCAGCCAAAGGCTGGTCTACTTCCTATCGCTCACTCGGAGAAATAAATGTAAAACCGATGTAAATAAATGTAAAACCGAAAAACACTAAATGTAAAATGTAAAAGTTTAAAAATAAATGTAAAACCGGGAAACACAGAATGTAAAATGTAAAAGTAAAATGTAAAAAGAACAAGCGAGTGCTGCATTACGAACAAGCGAGCTCTGCATTTATCATTTATAATTCACCATTAGGAGTGTTCAGAAAAATTGTTGCAGTATTTTTTATTCTAATTTTTTTAAATTACTCATGTAGTTCACGATTATTATAACATAAGCTAAGCTAGCGCTGGCGAAACCACCAAAGTAATCCAAAGTCAAAGCTCACTTGT
>CAKZVJ010000215.1 GCA_937923345.1 uncultured Saprospiraceae bacterium | reverse complement strand
AGGCACGCCATCATGTTGTCGCACAGGCATCACTGAATTTCGAGAATAAAAATTCTCATCTAAAATAGTTCATTTCTTGCAATCCGCTACTTTCTGGAGTGGACTCATGATTGCATTCTCAATCAAGTAAATATAATTATTCTAACTTGTTCATATCCATATAGTAGATGAGATACCATCTTCCACCCAGTTTTGAAAACCTACGTTCCATACCATAACCCATTTGTTTTTCGATGATAAATTCGGAAATTAGATGGTCAGAAATTTTTCTAAACTCCTTTAGATATTCATCTTCGTTACCCATAAATGGTTTGTGTACTTTCCATTCTTCTTCCTGCCAATAAAAATTATTAATTGAATCTAGAGGTAAATCAATAGCCATTGCCGGCATCCCTTTGAGTGGAAATTGAATGTGTTCTATTTGATACAAGCTATCCTGATGAAACTTCATATAAAAATCCATAAAGTCCATTGGAACAGAGCTCTCCGCATCAAATACCGAATTTTGGTATGCTTTCTCAGATCCAGTATTTCCTCTACAGGATAAAAGCACTACCAGAAAAATAATATTGATTGAAAATGTAAATAATCTATGCATCTTCTTCTAATTGTGTACTGTAAACTAGTATGTAATCATTATAACGTTTATAGTGTAACTGGTATCTCTGTTCAAAGTCATCTTTTTGAACGCTGCCAGTGAATGAACCTGAATCGCCTTGTAATTTAAAAGTATCTATGAATATATGATTTTTAAAATCTAATTTTTTCCTACCATAGGATTTATAGAGGCACTCTTTTGCCCCCCATACAATATGCATATGCATAATCTCATTATTGACGATATCCTCCAATTCTGATGGACTCATGAACTTTTGGGCTATTCTTTTAATCTTGGGCACTATCAATTGTATATCTATCCCACAAACTAAAGGGCTCGCAATGACAGCCGCCATATCTTTACTATGGCTTAAAGAAATATGAAATGGACTGCCCTCAAGGTAAGGCTTGCCATATTCATCTTTGTATAACTTTCCTCTTACTTGCCTTCCTGACAACTTATGAAGTAGGTATCTTGCAGCTAACCATTCTGTTTGCACTTTCTCTTTCATAAGTGCGTACTTCGCTGCTTCCTCTCTGGTCAAATCTAATTGTTGGAGAAAAAAATCGCGGGTTTCTGAAATATGCCATATTCCAAATTCGCCTTGTGGCTTTATATTTTCTTGTGCAATAAGCGACATAATAAATACAGTGCGAAAGATACAAAATTAACATAAGCGATAATTTATTTCTTTTGTGCAAAACTATCTTAGAATTTAACGGAGCTTGAAAGTTTATTTACTTTTGTAACAGAAATTGAGAATATCTTGAGCCTTGCGATTAATATAAAACACTTACATACCCTTACCGGCCACAATGGCTCGATCTACCAAGTACAGAAAGCAGGAGAGAACACTTTTCTGTCAGCAGGTGGTGATGGATGGATTGTAAAGTGGGACCTCAATGGCGATGATGTTAAGACGGGCAAATTAATCGCGAAAACAGATACTCAGATATTTAGTCTATTATACAAAGAAGCTACTAATCTCTTAGTGGCTGGAGATATGCATGGTGAGATTCATTTCATTAATACCTTAGACGCAAAAAGAACAAGACGATTCAAGCATCATAAAAAAGGTGTTTTTGGCCTTAAACTAATCAATCGCCACCTATATACACTGGGAGGAGATGGAATGCTAAGTAAATGGAGTCTTGAGAATATAGGACAGGTAGAAAGTATGAAAATATCTGGAGATAGCTTGAGATCAATAGCAGTCAGTGAATCTATAATATACGTTGGCTCGAGTGATAAGAAAATCTATATGATAGACATCAATACAGAAACCGTCGTTGATGTTGTTAACCAAGCTCATGAGAATTCAGTATTTTCTCTAGCCTTTGACCCTAATCTGCAGCATCTTTTGAGTGGTGGAAGAGATGCAATGCTCAATGTATGGACAGAAGGCACCTCTCTGAATATATATAAAGGGATCACTGCGCACCTTTTCACCATTAATAGTATTCAATTTAATCCTTCTAAAAAGCTCTTTGCTACTGCTAGTAGAGACAAGACCATTAAGATCTGGGATGCAAAATCATATAAACTTCTAAAAGTCATAGAGGCTGTTCGAGATGTAGGCCATGTAAATTCAGTTAACCAATTATTGTGGCTTTCTGAATCTATCCTTATATCTTGCAGCGACGACAGAACCATTAAACTGTGGGAAATAAACTATAAAACATGATTTTTTCAGACATCAAGATAAAACAAGCTATTGAAGCTAAAGACATTGTTATTGAGCCTTTTCGACCAGAGTGCTTAGGGACAAACTCATATGATGTGCATCTTGGCGAAAACCTCGCAGTATACAATGATCGAGTTCTTGATGCAAAGAGGCACAATAATGTTTCCCACTTCAAAATTCCTAAAGATGGTTTCGTTATACAGCCGGGTACTCTGTATTTGGGTGTTACAGAGGAATATACTGAAACACACACTGCTGTCCCTTTTTTAGAAGGGAAATCCAGCGTAGGTAGACTTGGTATAGACATACATGCAACGGCGGGTAAGGGAGATGTTGGTTTCTGCAATAACTGGACTCTTGAAATTTCATGTGTGCAACCTGTTAGAATATATGCAGGGATGCCTATCGGCCAATTAATTTACTTTGGTGTAGATGGAGATATTCTCAACTATTACAATAAGAAGGAAGGTGCAAAGTATAATGCAAAATCGGTAAAGCCCGTGGAAAGCATGATGTGGAAAAATACATTCTAGCTGAATTTAGCCATTTAGCAATTTTTTGCCTCAAAAAATCACCTTTACCCTTGTAGTAAAGAAATTATTAGACAATATATTACATATATATATTAATTGTATGCTTATATTTGTGATTTGTAGACTCACTAAATACATATACTAATATGTTAAGAAAAGCAATTTGGTTTTTTATCATCTTATTTGTTGGGTACATCTGGTTTTCTCAGGTGATGAGATCCTGTGGTACCAACGACACCACTGAAGCAATGTCTAATCTTGATGGTAATATAGAAGATGAAGATGCTATATTCCAAGCAGATGAGGACTCTGGAGATGATGGGTATATCATTAGTGACGAAAATGACACTAGCCAAGAAGACGATGAATATACAGAAGAAAATGCAAAAGAAAATCCATCTGACCTAGATGATGAAGATTTAGCTTTTGTGGCTGATGGAATGGATGAAGAAGATTTTGTAGAGAAGTCGCCTGAAAAAGCTAAAGCTACCATCCGTAGAGAAGCGATTAGAGAAACTACATATAGCTCGAAAGAAAATGCAGATTTTCTCGTGATTGCAGGTTCATTTTCAAATGAAGTGAACGCGGATAGAATGGTACAAAAGCTAAAGGATATGGGCTACAGCGAAGCTGAGAAGGTAGTTTTTGATTTCTCTCAATACTACTCAGTAGTATCTGGAAAGCACGATTCTGAGTCTACTGCTAAAGAAATGTCAATAGAACTGAAGAATAAAAACATAAATGCATATGTGCATAAAATGCGTTCAAAGTTTTTTGGAGATTAATCGATGCTCATATGTTACATAAAAAAAGCAGTCTTAAGATAATTCTTAAGACTGCTTTTTTTTGGTAAGGTATTAATCAGCTTAGTACTTTTCCTGCCAAGCTAACACTCCTCCTTCTAAATTTCTGACGTTTTTAAATCCAGCTTCTGTTAGTAGGTTTTTAGCCATTCCGCTTCTAGCTCCACTCCTGCAGTGCACAACTATTTCTTTATCCTTTTGATCCTCATATTCTGTCACAATCTGCATTACATCACCAAGTGGAATTAATTTGGCACCCAAATTAAACTCTTCATATTCATGTGGCTCTCTAACGTCAATAAAAATGAACTCTTCCTTATTGTCTAGTTTTTCTTTTAATTCGTCTATATTGATATCCATATTCTTATAATTGTAAAATCAATTTTTCTTTGCAAATAATATTATTATTGTCATCTACAAAATTAATAAAATAAATCCCAGTAGGGAGTTTTTGTAGGTCAACTTGACTTCCCCCCCAATCTTGTCGGAGCATCATCCTACCTGCCACATCTAAAACCATAATTTCTTTTATATGGTTCTCTTGGTCTTCGATTTTTACATTTAAAATTCTTGTGCTATTAGGGTTTGGAAAAATAGAAATTCCATTTTGAGCCTGACTATCCTCCACTGAAGTCTGGATTGCATTTTCAGTACCCATGATGGGCCTCATACAAATCGCACCATCGAAGCCTGCACCAGCAAAATCAAACCAATCAACTTCATTGGTACTAAAAAAATTATACTGAGCTACATTCTGAGTAGTAATATCAAATCCAACTGGAATCGCATCTTCAAACTCATTGCTTACTTGCTCCCACCCCACATAAAAAGTAGTATTTTCGGGAATTATGACAGGTTGCAGTTCACCAGAAAAAGGATCTTCTAGGCGATAGGTGGTAAAGCCCTGCAAGGTGTCCACAAATCTGTCTACATAAATAGGGCTCAACAAGCGTCCTTCATATACAGGTTCAGAAGTCAAATCATTTAACCATACTTTAAGATTGAAAAATTGATTGCTTACATCTCCATTGATATGTGGAAACTGTACTGCTATTGCAGTTAAAGTATCTCTTACAGAGGATTGGTATTCCACTGCGATATTTGTACCTGCACCTTGCGCAAGAATACTTATTTCTGAAACGCCATCATCATAAGCAAAATAGTCATCCACAATAGTCTGTGTTCTGATCACATTATTATTTGTAAGGCCCGCTTCATTACCTGCTATATTGTCAGCGATGGTAAAACGTGTTTCAAATACCAATTCGTCACTACTATTGGCAATGGCAGAACTTACAGAAAGAGTGGTAGGAATATTCAGTTGCAAACTTGTCCCCGCAGGAATGTTCAGTACGTTACTTGGTATATATTGGACAGGTGCCATAACCGTTTGCCCAGAATTCAATTCTGCAATCTCCATTACAGAATTTACTGAAGCTATAGGTCGAGTCTGATCATCATGGTTAAAAATGTCAAGTGTAAAGGCATCTCTAAGATGACCAGCAGTACCCACTCTAAAATGTGCGGCTGGCATAGCACTATACCTTTCTAGAATACCTTCAGATAGATTTTGGAAGGCTCGATCGTTAAAACTAGAACTAGGCGCTCGATTATTGAATAATCGAACCATATCAAGATGCCAGTAATCTACTGCTCCTACACCAGAGCTCGTATTACGGAAGCGAAACTGAAAATTGGGGTGCAAAAACTCGTTGCTACTAATTCTTATAAAATCAAACATAAACTCCGCATTAGCAGAAAAGAGTGTAGAGTCGGGCCCCGTATAGGCAGTTTGCATAACCCACTCTCCAAGATCATTTTTAAATTCCAATATTAAACTATCAATTGGTTCTGGTTGTTCTCCGAAACCCCTAGGCTGAATAAAATAGCTTAAGTGCAAATCATCAGGTATGACGTCTAGATTAATCTCCATACTGGTGAGCGTATCTCCACTACCATCAGTATTATAGGGGCTCCCCGTATTGTCTAGTCCATCAAAGGTAGCTACCCCTACAGAAGGCGGCGATACAGCCAAATCAGTGTTGACATACACATAGTTGTCTATCCATCGGTCTTGGCTAGGAAATGGACCCTCCAGGGCAAAATCGTCCACAAAAGGTAAGGTATCTAGTCGAATGCTCCTCTTAAGCTCAGGTTGCTTCGCCTCCGCAATTTTATAGTTATAAGTAGGTACGTAGAACTCTATCTGTGCGGAAAGCGGAAAAATACACAAAACACATATTGCTATCGAAATGTAACGGTGTAAAAACATTGAATTTGATGTTTAGAGTGAAGGAAACATATGCCTTCGAGTACTTTTTAAAAACGAACAGAAGTAGTAAATGTTGCCATCAAAAATGTAGTCTCTTATACTAATCAATTGCAAGTACTGGGCTTGAATTGGGTAAGAAAAAGGTCTATGGGCGATCCAATGTCGATGGTTCTTCCAGCTGCAAACACAGGTCTTTGCTTCCATATGTAAGCATTTTTCTGATCTTTGACAGTAGCATCATTTATAATTGAGCCAAGATTGAGATTGTAAGTACTAATGATGAATTTTGCTTCTGAAAAAGTAAGACAGTTCAGATCAGGCAAATCGGTAAAAGTACCGCCCTGTTCAGTTACGATTAAGTCTACCATAGTGCCTTCAGATGCCGATACACCTTTGCTGATATCATCATCTGTCAGCTTCTTACCATCAATCATAATGTACAAAATGGTATTGGGCTGCTGATTGGCGTCAAATATCTTTTTGCTTATTTGACTTCTCAGCCCTTTGCGTTGCAGCTTTCTCGCATAATTGGTCGCATCATAATTACCTACCAATTCTGGTAGTACAACATCATTAGGAATATACTTCGAAATGGTAAGATATATGGAGCGCTGTTCTTTTACCTTTGAATCTGGTACTGGGCTCTGCTCTAATATAAGCCCTCCCTCTACCTTAGGATTGTAGGTAGAAGAGTCAATAACCAACAAGTTGAGTTTATTCTTTTTTGAAGCCCGCATAGCATCCTCTACATCCATGCCTACAAAGTTGGGTACACTCAAAGAGCTGCCATGCTTTGTATAGCTTTTCATCCACATACTGAGTAGAAAGAATAGTATAGTGAGTACAATAGCTAGGATACCTAGATTGATAAGGAATACTTTACTAGAGATAAAGTACCAAAAGCTTTTCGCTATGCTTTTTATTTTTGAAATCAATTGTGCTTCCTTTTGAACAGAGGCGAAAATTATACAAAATGAGCGATATATCGTAGAATACGGTCTATTGTTTCTACACTCATTTCTACAATACGTTTTCATCTAATGGAAATTGTCCCAAAATGCTTCTTTTTTTGGGCAAGGGATAGTAGTGGTATGGAATATCAGTGAGACTAAGTAGAATAAGGAGTAGAGAAGGCTCAGCGAGGTACGAGATGAGACGAACTGCGACTATATTTCTACTGGTCTCAATGGTGTGGAATAGGAACGGAAAGCCCGACAGCTGATGTGGTGATAGCTGAGTGTAGGCTGGCGCAGAGCCTTGGTTTTTTGGCCATCAGCTGATGCCCCCAAATTACGCTATTACCAAATACTATGCTTTGCTAAATAGTGCTGCACATAATCTGTGATTCCCTCCTCAAGGGTATAAAAATGATCTGTATATCCTGCTTGCTTCAGCTTGCTCATATCCGCTTCGGTATAATACTGATATTTGTCTCGAATGTCCTCGGGCGTATCTATAAAACTGATCTTTGGATCCAGCTCCATAGCTTTGAAAGTGCCAGCCGCCAGGTCATAAAATGTACGCGCTGTGCCTGTCCCTAAATTATAGAGCCCACTTTCTGGCTTATGTTGCATCAACCAGTGACACACTTTCACCACATCTTTGACATAGATAAAATCTCGCTGTTGTTCGCCATCTTTAAAATCTGGATGATGGGACTTGAACAACTTCATCGCCCCAGTAGCACGTACCTGGCGAAAGGTGTGAAAAATTACGGACGCCATTCTGTTCTTGTGATACTCATTTGGTCCATAGACATTGAAGAACTTCAGGCCTGCCCAAAAGGGAGGCGTTTTTTCTTGTTGCAAAGCCCACTTGTCAAATTCGTTTTTTGACACACCATAGGGATTCAGCGGAGCCAATTTATTTACTATCTCATGATTGTCTTGGTAGCCATGCTCTCCTAAGCCATACGTCGCCGCACTGGAGGCATAGACAAGAGGAATATCATGCAAACTGCATATCTCCCAGATGATTTTACTGTAGCCGACATTCAGTCTGTCAAAAATAGCACTATCCATCTCTGCAGTATCCGTGCGAGCCCCTAAGTGAAAAACAGCATCGATTTTATTGTGATGCACCTTAAACCAAGGAAGGAAAATATCTCTGTGTATCCATTCTCGGATATCTTTGTTCTCCAGATTTGGATCCTTCTTATCTTTATAAAAATCATCCACTGCACACACTTCTATATTAGCCTCGTTGAGCAATCTGACCAAACAAGAACCTATAAAACCAAGAGCACCCGTAACAACAATCATAGCTTGTTTTTCCTTTTATTACCCCGCAGGGACTGCCTCATTTTCTTCTACTTGATACGACTCAATAGAAGGGCAAGTGCAAATCAAATTACGATCTCCGTAGGCATTATTCACTCTAGCGCTAGAGGGCCAAAACTTGAATCCTTCTCTCAAGTAAGCGATGGGATAGGCCGCTTTTTCGCGTGAGTACGGAAACTCCCACGCATCTACAGTAACTCTTTCTAGCGTATGAGGGGCATTGTGCAATACATTATTTTCTTTATCGTATTCTCCTCTCGCTACTTCATCAATTTCCATTCTGATGGCAATCATCGCCGCACAAAATCTATCCAGCTCATCTTTACTCTCACTTTCAGTAGGCTCTATCATAATCGTACCTGCTACTGGAAAAGATAAAGTCGGCGCATGGAAACCATAATCAATCAAACGCTTCGCCACATCCTCCGCACTTACAAATGCCTTGAATGGTCTTAGGTCCAATATTAACTCATGTGCTGCCATCCCCTTTTCTCCTACGTACAATACATCGTAGTGAGATTCGAGCTTTACTCTAATGTAGTTGGAATTTAAAATAGCATATTCAGTGGCCTTTCTCAATCCCGTTCTACCGAGCAATCTTATGTACGCATAAGAAATCAAAAGAATGCTAGCTGAGCCCCAGGGTGCAGAAGATACTGCTTTTATGCTCTTCCTACCACCGGTCTTTGCAAATGCATGACCCGGCAAAAATGGCGCAAGACTATCGTTGACACATATTGGACCCATACCTGGTCCTCCCCCACCATGCGGAATAGCAAATGTTTTATGCAAATTGAGATGACATACATCTGCTCCTATGATACCAGGATTGGTGAGCCCTACCTGAGCATTCATATTCGCACCATCCATGTACACCTTGCCGCCGCAATCATGTACAGTCTTGCATATTTTTTTAATCTCTGTTTCGAATACTCCGTGTGTAGATGGATATGTCACCATCAATGCGCTCAAATTATCTTTATGAGCTTTTGCCTTGGCGATCAGATCCGCTACGTCGATGTTACCGTTTTCATCACATTCTACAACCACTACTTTCATGCCTGCCATGACCGCACTTGCTGGATTGGTACCATGAGCAGAAGATGGAATCAAGGCGATATTTCTATTCGTATCGCCATTGGCTTCATGGTATGCCCTGATGGTCATCAAACCAGTGTACTCTCCCTGAGCGCCAGAATTTGGCTGCAAAGAACAAGCATCAAAACCTGTTACCTCACAGAGATATTTTTCTAACTCTTTAAATATTTGAGCATATCCTTTAGTCTGATTAGCTGGCGCAAATGGATGTATGTTCGCAAACTCATCCCAGCTTACTGGCATCAACTGAGTGGCTGCATTTAGTTTCATCGTACATGAACCCAAGGCAATCATACTATGCACTAATGACAAATCTTTATTTTCGAGACGCTTAATATAGCGCATCATTTTTGTCTCTGTTTGATAAGAACTAAAAACAGGATGAGACATGAAGTCAGATTTTCTAACCAATCTTCGTTCTACATTTATTTTCCTTTTTCCTAGTGTTACATTTTTGGTAGCAGACTTTTTATTCTTTGTGTTGAACACTTCTATAAGGTCCAAAATATCTACAGCGTTAGCTGTCTCTCCAATACTGATGGATATTTCTAAATCATTATAAAAAAGATTCACACCTGCTTTCACAGCTCTTTTCTTGATACTAGGCAGTAATTTTTTGCTAACCTTTATCGTGATGGTATCAAAATAGCTTTCAGTAATGACCTTGTGGCCCAATGCCGTAAGCCCCTCAGAAAGCATTTGGGCCAAGCCATTTATCTTGTTGGCGATACGCAGTATCCCTTTTTTGCCATGATACACCCCATACATACTAGCCATAATAGCCAATAGTGCCTGCGCAGTGCATATGTTAGAAGTCGCTTTTTCTCGACGGATATGTTGCTCTCTAGTCTGCAGGGCCATTCTCATGGTAGGATTTTCATCCGCATCGACGGACACACCTATAATTCTACCAGGTATCAATCTCTTGAATGCATCCTTGGTCGCAAAGTAAGCGGCATGTGGACCACCATAGCCCATAGGTACACCGAAGCGTTGGGTATTTCCGACAACTGCATCTGCACCCCATTCACCCGGAGGAGTCAGCAAGGATAGGCTCAACAAGTCTGCCGCCACCGTAATATATATTTTTTTCTTCTCGCACTTAGAAGCAAATTTCTTATAGTCCTCTACCTCTCCTTTGGCATTGGGAAACTGAAGCAGCACACCGAAGGTCTTTTCGTTTGGCTCATAAGTTTTCCAATCCCCAGTCACCACACGTATGTTTAAGGGTTCTGCACGAGTCAGAACTACCTCTTTATTTTGAGTATATACATTTTGGTCTACAAAAAATTCATTTTGGATATCGTCCCCCTTATTACGCTTATTCTTCTGATTGTAAAACATCATCATCGCCTCCCCAGCTGCAGTTCCTTCATCTAATAAAGAAGCATTAGCAATAGGCAAACCAGTCAAGTCACTCACCATAGTCTGGAAGTTCAACAATGCCTCTAAACGCCCCTGTGCGATCTCTGCTTGGTACGGAGTATATTGCGTATACCAGCCTGGATTGTGAAACACGTTCCTTGCGATGACATTCGGCGTGATGGTATCATAATAGCCTTGGCCAATATAAGACTTGAACACCTTGTTTTTGGCAGCTATCGTTTTCAGCTCTTGGATGTAATCGTATTCAGAAACAGCCATTGGGATATCCATCTCCCCTTTCAGCATCAACTGATTAGGAATGGTAGCCTTGATTAGCTCTTTAAGCGACTTCACTTTTATGGCAGCCAGCATTTCTTTGACAGCTTCTTCGCTCGGTCCTAAGTGTCTGTTTTCAAACAAATCAAAATTGCTATTATGCGTCATCTTATCTTGGTATTTGGTTCAAAAATACTGCTTTGATCGCTATATAACATAGCTTTCTTATGACTTGTTTACATTTATTTACAATCGAGTGATTCTTTTTTCTTTCCCGCTTGATGGCCTACAAAATTTGCAGTATTCCTTAGAGTTTGGTATGTATTTGGGGCCATCCCGTTCAGTAGAGGCGCAAGTTCTTGCCGTCCTAGAGACGTAAGATTTTACGCCTCTACTGACGGGACCGCGTCGTCCACTCCTACCCTAGTACAGACGCATTGCTATGCGTCTGTACTAGGGTACCGCTCCCACCGCTTGTCTCTTACGCACTCCGTTTGTCGTGCTTGGTCGCCTACGGCGAGTCGCGCTTCCCCAGGACACAAGAAAAAGAAAGAAAAAAGGAAAGAAGCTGGAATTTACAGTATAAAGCTGACTCTCCTACGTCACACTTAGGTTGATGCTCAAAATTCAACATTGGCTCCCAGCTTTGCGTTTACACATTGTGTTTAACCTTGCATCTAGCCTTGAGTTTACTTTGCGTCTAGCTTTGCGTTTATAATTTATAATTCACAATTTATAATTAGCAAAGCTCGTTTATAATTTATAATTCACAATTTATAATTAGCGAAGCTCGTTTATAATTTATAATTCACAATTTATAATTATCAAAGGTACCCCTTCGCTTGTAGCTTGAACAATTCCGCATACTTTCCATTTTTTGCTAATAGTTCCTCATGGGAACCTAACTCCAACAATTGTCCATATTCTAAAAACAGGATTCTGTCCGCCATGCGTACGGTAGAAAAACGATGCGAAATCAATACCGCAGCTTTGCCTTCTATCAACTCCGCAAAACGTTGGAACACTTCATGCTCTGCCCTAGCGTCCAATGCAGAGGTAGGCTCGTCTAAAATGAGCAATTGAGCATCACGCATGTATGCTCTGGCCAATGCCACCTTTTGCCATTGTCCACCAGAAAGTTCTACCCCTTTAGCAAATCGCTTACCCAGCATTTGTTCATATTCCTCTGGCAAGTCTACGACAACAGTATCTGCTAGACTTTTTTGTGCTGCTGTTTTGATGCTAGGTAGCTCTTTTATTTTTGTGATATTTCCTATGGCAATATTCTCAGCAGCTTTCATCTGAAATCTAATATAGTCTTGAAATATGATTCCAATATTGTCACGTAAATCTGCCAAACTATATTGGTTGAGTGCTTTGCCATCCAACAGTATTCTACCACTTGTTGGCTCATATAAGCGAGCTAGTAGTTTTACGAGGGTAGTTTTTCCAGCACCATTCTCCCCTACTAAGGCCAATTTTTCATTGGGCCGTAAATGAAAACTCAAATCTTTGATGGCATATTTTTCCGCATTCGGATATTTAAAACTTACGTTCTCAAATACAAAGCCCTCTTTTATTTTACTCGGAAAAGGAAGATGGTTTTTGACAGAAGTGATCTGTGGTCTTAGGTTGAGAAAGGCAAAATAATCTTCTAAGTACAGTGCCTCTTGTGCGATCTTGGAAAATCGATTCATTATCGTTTGCAGCATAGAGCGCATTCTATTGAAGGAGCCCGCCAAAAAGGTAAGCGTACCTACCGTGATCAATCCTCCAACTGTCTGGATAATGATAAACACATAGGCTCCATAGTATGCGATAGTACCGATGGCAGATAAGCAGGTCCCCCAGATAGCACGTCTAGTCGCTATCGATTTATTGGCGTGATAGTACTTGTCCGCAATTTTTCTAAACCGCTCAACTATAAAATCTGCCAGGTTGAATATTTTTATCTCTTTGGCAGTTTCATCACTAGCACCGATATATCGAAGATAATCTAACTCTCTCCGCTCTGGCGTCCAGCTCCTAGTCAATGAATAGGTCCTTTGATTGAAGTGGGTCTCTCCTAAAAAGGATGGTACTACTGCCAAGATCAAGATCAAGATCAACCAATAGTTGAAGTAGATCAAACCTGCGCCTAAACTGATGACAGTCACTATTTCTTGCAGCTGAGACAGCACTTGAGATAGTAGTATAGTCCGACCTGTTGTTTGTCGCCTTGCCAATTCTAGCTTATCATAAAACTCTGCATCCTCAAACTGATACAAATCTAACCTAGCAGCATGTTGCATCAACTGCTCAGAACTCTTATTAGAAAACAAATCTCCCAGTAAGGAATCAATCAAAGTAATGGACCGATTCATTATTTCTGAAAAAATAGCTAAGCCTAATTCTATCGATAACCAAAACCAGATGACACTTTTATCGTTGCCATTGGTATTAATCAAGTGTATGACTTCATCCACTATTTCTTTCCCTACATACAGCATCAGCAAAGGAATAAAGGATTGGATTAAACGAAGCAAAATATTGGCCGTAGCCATGCCCCTATCCGTTTCCCAAACCATCCTAAAAAATGGTTTTAGATTCTTTAATGCCTTAAATTGCTGTTTGAAAGAAGATTTATCTTTCTTTGCTTTCATACCTAAATAAACAAAGAAATGTCCGAATTGGTCGTCAATCAGCTCAAAAACTTAGCAAAGCTTCTCGAAGTAGAAAAAACCGAGGACTTTACACAGTATAGAGACAAAATCCAAGCTTTATCTTTAGATCAGAAAAAGAAGAAGGGCTATTGTTGGTATCCGGTACAGGTAGATAAAAGTGGCTATACCTACGGGAGCAGGGCTTTTGTCATTGTTCACTTTCACAAATATAAAAAATACAAAAGCCAATTCCGCCCAGGCAAGATTGTCAGTTTATTTTGCAATGATGCAAACGTAAAGCACAAGGATCTAACGGGTGTGATTCATTATGTGGACAGACACAAAATGAAAATCATTCTAAACAGCACTGATCTTCCTCTCTACATCAATTCTGGACTAATCGGGGTGGAGCTTCTTTTTGATGAGTCTACCTATGTCGAAATGGAAAAGGCGCTAGAGCAAGTCACCTATGCAAAAACAGATCGGTTGGCAGAATTACGTGAAATAATACTTGGTAAGGACGAACCTAGATTCTCCTTAGAATCCGCTCAGTATGCCAATCAAAATTTAAACCCCTCACAAAATCGGGCCGTAAATGCCATTTTGGATAGCTATGACCTCACTGTAGTTCATGGACCACCCGGAACTGGCAAGACGACTACTTTGGTAGCTGCCATCAAAGCGCTTTCTGAAAAAGAAAAACCTATCCTTGTTTGTGCACCTAGTAATGCTGCAGTCGATTTACTCACTGAGAAAATTGCAGAATTAGATCTCCATGTATTAAGAGTGGGAAATATTTCTAGGATCGATGAGAGCATTATTCAACATACCATCGAAGCCAAGATGTCTGAAAATCCTGAAAGTGCACGAATTAAAAAAGTCAGAATAGAGGCTGCCGATTATAGAAGAAAAGCGGGAAAATTCAAGAGAAGTTTTGGTGCTGCGGAACGAGAAGAAAGAAAACAACTCAGGATCCAAGCTAAAGAATTGACAGAATGGGCCAGCCAACTCGAGGAAAGACTAACAGAACAAATCATCCTATCTTCTGATGTTATCACTGCTACATTAGTAGGGAGTAATGGAAGAATGCTAAAGGATATTCGATTTGATACCGCTATCATTGACGAGGCCACACAGGCTTTAGAGCCTGCCAATTGGATACCCATAGCAAAGTGCAAAAAAGTAATACTTGCTGGTGATCCTTTTCAACTCTCTCCTACTGTGAAATCGTTTAAAGCCAAAAAAGAAGGACTTGGACAGACGCTTATTGAGAAGTGCATCCTAAAGGATAAGAATGTACATCTACTAGATGTTCAATATAGAATGAATAAGGTGATTATGGAATTCTCCAATCAGTACTTTTACAAAGGTAAGCTTGGTGCACATCCATCAATTACAGATCATAAGCTTTTTCCTGACGATCAAATAATTGAATACATTGATACCGCTGGTACTGGCTTTGAAGAGACATTAGACAGTGAAACGCTTAGTAGATACAACAAGGGCGAAGTAGATATCCTACTTGAACACATGTATCAATTGACGGCAGCTATTCCAAATTTTGACGCCTACAGCGTGGGAATAGTTAGTCCCTACAAAGAGCAGACAAGATTAATCAAGCGTACTATAGAAGAAGATGAAAAACTTATAGCGTATAACAATATAGATATCGACACTATTGATTCCTTTCAAGGTCAAGAGCGAGACATCGTATACATAGTACTGGTGAGATCCAATCCAAAAGCAGAAATTGGATTTCTCAATGATTATAGAAGAATGAATGTTGCTATGACCCGAGCACGCAAGAAACTTATCGTCATTGGGGATAGTGCCACCATTGGCAATGATGAGTTCTATCAAAGCTTTTTAGACTATGTGGATAAAATCGGAGGCTACCGAACCGCTTGGGAATTTATGATGTAGTTTATAGATCTTATCACTCATTTTATGGATGTTCAGAAGTAAGAGAAGAACCCCGGAGAGCTTGCCCCGATTTTTTTCGGGGGGTGTCCATATTAAAGCCCAGGGTGGCAACCCAGGGAAAACGCATCAATTTTGGAGTATTTTCTCTAAGTACTTATTGTCCATAGCGCACTTTCTTGATCGGCGCCTTATGCTAGTTTTAGGATCTTCAAAAGATTTTAATCTGTTCAA
>CAKZVJ010000214.1 GCA_937923345.1 uncultured Saprospiraceae bacterium | reverse complement strand
ATGAAAGAGCAAGACCGGTTTAACTCCAAAGGGCAAGAAATCAAACAGGTAATGTATGCTGGCAATAAAATGATCCGCCTACTCAAGGATTTCAGTATTGTACTATGGGATTTTGTTGAACGAAAGAAAATGGAAACTATCAAGTTGAAAAAAACACCTATTCTTTCTGGAAACGTATGCAACACTAAAAACTTTATTGTATGTGGAAATGAAAATGGAATCATCCAAAAACACCAACTTACTAATGGGGATTTGATTCAATATATTTCCGCGCACACTAAAGCTATTCGACAAGTAGCACTTTCTGCAGATGGCGAATTGACTGCCAGCGCATCGGATGACAAACTTGTAAAGATTTGGGATACTGATTCCGGCAAACTAATCTACACCCTTGAAGGGCATAAATCAAGCGTGTTAAGTATTTCTTTTTCTCCCGACGGCAAGTTTCTCTACAGTGCCGGCAAGGATAGAGTAATCAAATGGTGGAATTTGACATCGGGAGTCATGATTAATTCTTTTAAGGCACACAATGCAGATATTCACCAGTTAATAGCCTTAATGGACAATAAAGTACTTTCTGTAAGTAAAGACAGAAGTATTAAAATCCATGATGCAGAAAAAGGAAAACTTGAATTGGAAATAAATACACACCCCAATCCTATTAGGAGTGCTGCATTCAACTCTAACAATAATCTACTATTTATTGGAGATAGTACTGGAAAGATTGGAATCTACAATCTAGTGGAAGGCAATATGGTGTCGCAGTATCAAACGCACCAAGATGGGATTACCTCCTTATGCTTATCAAAAGATGGAAGGTACTTATTGTCCTCTTCTGCTGATAAGACTTCCTGTTTATGGAATCTTGCATCCGAAAATGTAGAACAAACCTTTAGTGGCCACAAAGATGCGTTGAGCTTTTGCTCTTTTGGTCAAGATGAACAAACTATAATCACTGCTTCACTAGACAGTCAAATAATGGTTTGGTCTATCCAAGATTTAGTCCAGCGATAGTTAATGTGTAGCCAAAAAAATACCTCTATTGGAATTCAATAGAGGTACTCTGTATAACTCTTTTATAAACACATTTTTTAACCAACTAACATCAAAGCGTATTGGATATGAAGTGCAGGCATTGAGTATTATACTTGGTCCTGCGCTCCAATTACTGCTCCCATGTACATTCTGTTCATCGCAGCAATATTGGTAATGCTTATTTCTTTAGGACATTCCACTTCACAGGCTCCAGTATTAGAGCACGCTCCAAACCCTTCTTCATCCATTTGTTTTACCATAGCTCTTACTCTACGAGAAGATTCTACTTGACCTTGTGGTAGCAAAGCCAGGTGATTTACTTTAGCAGATGTAAATAACATTGCAGATGCATTTGGACAGGCAGCCACGCAAGCTCCACATCCGATACAAGTCGCTGCATCCATCGCCTGTGCTGCAGTATCCTTTTCAATTGGAATAGCATTTGCATCTTGAGCCTGACCTGTATTCACAGAGATATATCCACCTGCTTGAATGATACGGTCAAAAGAAGAACGATCGACAACCAAGTCTTTGATGACAGGAAATGCAGCAGCTCTCCATGGTTCTATAACAATCACGTCACCATCTTTGAACTCACGCATGTGAAGCTGACAAACTGTTGTTCCCTTTGAAGGTCCATGAGGTTTTCCATTAATTACCATATTACACGTCCCGCAAATACCTTCTCGGCAGTCATGCGAAAAAGCGACAGGCTCTGCCTTGTTAGATATCAACCTTTCGTTGAGTACGTCCATCATCTCTAAAAAAGACATGTGATCATCTGCCTCTACTTGGTGGTTTTCAAAACTACCTTTATGGTCTTTACTTTTTTGTCTCCAAACTTTAAGCGTAAGCTTCATAATTATAAATTTTAACCTATAACCTAAAAATAAGATTATAAATGTTTAACACTATTTATAGGATCTTGTTTTCAATTCTACATTCTCAAAAACAAGATTTTCTTTATGAACTTTTGGTTCATTTTCATCCCACTCCCAAGCAGCCACATATGTATAATCTTTATCATTTCTAGCCGCTTCACCTTCTGGAGAAGCATATTCTTCGCGGAAGTGACCTCCACAAGATTCATTTCTATCCAAGGCATCCAACATCAAGACTTCCCCTAACTCTAAGAAATCAGCCACTCTTAACGCTTTCTCTAATTCAGGATTGAATTCAGCGCTGGTACCGGGAACAAAAACGTCTGCGTAAAACTCCTTACGAAGATCTCTAATCATCTGTCTTCCTTTCTTAAGTCCCGCTTCGCTTCGTGACATGCCGCAGTATTCCCAAACGATAGCCCCCAATCTTCTATGGAAGCTTTCCACAGATTGATTTCCTTTGATATTCATAATACGATCTATCCTAGCTTGAGACTCTTTGACTGCTGTGTCAAACTCAGCTGTATCATCCTGAATCTTTGGCGTTCTAATTTCTTTAGATAAGAATTGTCCAATTGTGTATGGTATTACGAAGTATCCATCTGCAAGACCTTGCATCAAAGCAGATGCACCTAGTCTATTGGATCCGTGATCAGAGAAATTGCACTCTCCTAGAGCAAACAATCCTGGAACGTTTGTTTCTAGGTTATAATCAACCCATAGACCACCCATCGTATAGTGTACCGCTGGATATATCTTCATCGGCATTTTATACGGATTCTCACCAGTAATTTTAAGATACATATCAAAGAGGTTTCCATATTTGGCAGCTACAACTTCTTCTCCTAATTTACGGATAGCCTCTTTACCGGGATTATGTATTCCCTTGGAGTGTGCTTCACTCTTACCGTATCTATGTATAGCAGATTCGAAATCTAAGAATACCGCTAATCCAGTTCCAACCACACCTTTGCCTTCATCACAAGCCACCTTAGCCGCCCGAGAAGCCACATCTCTAGGTACAAGATTTCCAAATGCCGGATATCTTCTTTCTAAATAGTAATCTCTATCTTCTTCAGGTATGTCTAAGGCCGTCTTCGTTCCTTTGCGAATGGCTTCCGCATCTTCTACTTTATTGGGTACCCAAACTCTACCATCATTTCTTAAACTCTCCGACATCAATGTAAGCTTTGATTGGTATGAGCCAAATTGTGGTATACAAGTTGGATGAATTTGAGTATAACATGGATTAGCCATAAGCGCTCCTTTGTGTACTGCACGCCATGCAGCAGTCACATTACAACCCATAGCATTGGTAGACAAGTAGAATACGTTTCCATACCCACCTGTAGCCAAAACTACACAGTGTGCAGAATGCTTTGTCAACTCTCCATTCAATGAATTTCTTGCGATGATCCCTCTAGCCTTTCCATCCACCTTCACTAGGTCAATCATCTCATGACGATTGTACATAGTCACGTTACCTAAAGAAATCTGACGAGATAGAGCTGAATAAGCTCCTAACAACAGTTGTTGCCCCGTTTGTCCTTTTGCATAAAAGGTACGAGAAACTTGCACTCCACCAAAAGATCTATTCGCTAATAAGCCACCATACTCTCTAGCAAAAGGGACCCCTTGTGCTACAGCTTGATCTATAATATTGACACTCACCTCAGCTAGTCGATGCACGTTTGCCTCCCGTGATCTATAATCTCCCCCTTTGATGGTATCGTAAAAGAGACGATAAATACTGTCTCCATCATTTTGATAATTCTTGGCCGCATTGATACCTCCCTGAGCTGCAATACTGTGTGCTCTACGAGGACTGTCATGAAACGTAAATGCTTTTACGTTATAACCCAGTTCACCAAGGGTAGCTGCTGCAGAAGCACCTGCTAATCCTGTACCCACCACTATAATGTCGATACGCCTTTTATTATTAGGAGCTACCAAATTCATCGTACCTCGATAGTTGGTCCACTTATCGCCTAAATTGCCTTCTGGAACTTTTGGATCTAAATTTATCATATTGATCTAAACCTTATGTTTATGAATTGTTTTCTAAAATTTATTTTAATGCATCATGTACATCCAAACAGGAATGATGGCAAAACCAAGAGGAATCAAAATAGAATATGCGATTCCCATTCCTTTTATGAGAGGAGTATATTTTTTATGATTCAAACCCAATGATTGGAATGCAGATTGGAAGCCATGCGATAGATGCAATCCTATAACTACCATAGATACCACGTAAAATATGACAAAAAAGATATTCTGGTACGCTTCATGAACAACAGCGTACAAATTAGTATACTCTTCACCACCAATGTTAACTGGAGGAATCGCTCCGATTTTCATTTTAAACCAAAATTGCCAAAGGTGAATTGCCAAAAATACAGTAATGATGATGCCCAAAGTAGCCATATTACTCGATGCCCAACTTGTATTTTTTGGTGCTACCGCATAACGAGATTGCTTAGCACTTTTATTTGTTAGCCAAATCACTATTCCTTGTACAATATGCAACAAGATGAAAAAGTATAATCCATAGGACGTCGTCTTTATGAGTGGATTGGTTGTCATGAATTTAGCGTATACATTAAAAGCTTCTCCATTGTCACCAAACAAAAGTTGTAGATTTCCTATAAGATGGACTAATAAAAAGATGATCAAGAACAGCCCCGTAAGACTCATAATTAACTTTTTTCCAAGAGAAGAAGTTAAAAAGTTCAATATCCACATAATTTCAAATTTGATTTTTGAATTGGTTTGATAAGTACCTAAATAGGCATACTCCCAAATTTAATTAATTAACACTACTAAGCCAGTTACAGTTGACTATTTAGAATCAATCTAAAGAAGTTTAGCATTTAATAAAAATCTAATTTCAAAATTTGCCCGTTAATATTTGTGCTATTCATACCGCCCCGCAACCTAATCCGCTATCTTTGCCCCCAAAAAGCAATAATTGTGGAAAAACATCAAGAAATTCACTTTTTAGATTATCTAGCAGTATACCCAGAGATCGCCCCGCCTGTTACTCTGACAGATGACAGTCAAGTCGCCTTTAGCAAGTACAACAAGCAATTCAAACCGATAATGATTGATAAATTCTTGGCAATGAGTGAAAAAGGCGCCATCGATGAGTTTACAGAATTTGTCCCTTGTCTAAAAATTCCAAACACTAAGGACTTTTATGCCGTAATATATTGGAAAGCAAGTTTGATGAACTATCAATATATTCTTGTAACTTACGATAAATCTGGTGTTTTAGTAGACAAGGCCATCATTGCAGGCACCTCATCTCCTAATGGCGAAGATTTAGTAAGATCCGTAGCAAGTATAGACGAAGATTGGATCATCACTATCGTTTCAGGGGCATCCATCCAAGCCACAACCGAATACAATCCAAAATCAAGCAATGCTTTTACCCTAGAGATCCTAGAAGGAGGAAGGATAATTTCCTCGGAATAAAAGAAATTTATTAATACCCATGAGTAAAAAAAAGAAACCTTTCAAAGGTAAGAAGATATCCAATGCTGAACTACAAAAGCGTATCATTCAGCTATTTAAGAAAAATCCATCCAAGAAATTTAGCCCTAAGCAAATCAGTACCATGTTGCGGATAGGCAACAATAAGGACTCTGTAAACGCAGCCCTTGAACAACTCAAGGAAAAGGGGCTACTCCGTCATAGAGCAAAACCAAAATTCAAGCTTAAGCCAAAAGGCCTAACCAAACTGAGACAAACCTTAGTGGGGACTATTGATATGACTCGCACAGGTTCTGCCTATGTGGTCACTGAAGAACACGAAGAAGACGTATACGTTCCTGCCAAGCGCATGAATGGCGCCCTGCACGGAGATACCGTCAAAGTGAAAGCCTTTTATCCAAAAAATAGATCAAAACCAGAAGGCGAAGTGATCCAAGTACTCGAAAGAGCCAACGACCACTTCTTGGGGACATTGAATATCACTAGAAATTATGCGCTGGTGGTACCTGACAATCCAAACATGGCTTTTGATATCTATGTGCACAATCAAGATTTGAAAAATGCACAGGATGGAGAAAAAGTAGTTGTCAAAATTATCGAATGGCCTACCAGATCCAAACCTACTCCTGCAGGTCAAATCACTTCTGTACTTGGAGCAACGGGATCGAGTGATATAGAGATGAAGTCCATCTTGATTAATAATGGTTTCCTGCTAGATTTCCCTGAGGCCGTGATGAAAGAGTCTAGAAAACTCAACGCTAAAATCACACCACAGGAAGTAGACAAAAGATTGGACCTAAGAGACATCACTACGTTCACGATTGATCCTTTGGATGCCAAAGATTTTGATGATGCCATTTCTATCAGACTCCTCGAAGATGGGATATTGGAGATAGGCGTACACATTGCAGATGTGACCCACTTTGTACGCCCTAAAACGGAACTGGACAAAGAAGCGTACAAGCGATCTACTTCTGTATACCTAGTAGACAGAGTACTCCCGATGCTTCCCGAAAAAATATCCAATGAGCTATGCTCCTTGAGACCTCATGAAGATAAATATACGTTTAGTGCCATTTTCCATTTTGACGAAAACAACAAGATCACCAAAGAATGGTATGGAAAAACCATCATTCACTCCGACAGAAGATTTACCTACGAAGAAGCACAAGAGGTGATCGAAGCCGAAAAAGGAGACTTCGCCAACGAACTGTACGCGCTCAACAAATTAGCCAAAGAATTGCGCAAAGCCAGATTTAAAAAAGGCGCTATCAATTTTGAGACGGAAGAAGTAAAGTTCAAACTGGACGAAACGGGCAAGCCGATCGGTTTATATATCAAGCAGCGAAAAGATGCGCACTTGCTGGTAGAAGAGTACATGCTGCTGGCCAATAGAAAAGTAGCAGAGTTCATCCAGAAGAAAGGAAAGAAAGAAGAAATTCCATTTGTTTATAGAATCCACGATTTACCCAACGAAGACAAGGTGATGGACTTTGCCTTGTTTGCCAGAGAGTTAGGCGTCACGATGGATACCAAAAACGAAAAGACTATCGCTAAATCTTACAATGAGATGATGGCGAAAGTAGCCGCTGACCCAGGTCTAAAAGTACTAGAATCCTTAGCGATTCGTACCATGTCCAAAGCGGCCTATAGTCCTGACAATATCGGACACTATGGTTTGGCGATGGAAAACTACTCGCACTTTACTTCTCCAATCAGAAGATACTCCGATGTATTGGCACACCGCATCCTGGAGAAAAATTTGAGTGGCATGCACCGAGTCAACAAATCCAAACTAGCGGATAAGTGTCTACACATTTCCAAAATGGAAAGAAAAGCCATGAAAGCGGAACGTGAAAGCATCAAATACAAGCAAGTAGAATACATGCAAAATAGAGTCGGAAACGACTTTGATGGATACATCACCGGCTTTTCGGATAGAGGATTCTTTGTAGAACTTGCAGACGTGAAAGCTGAAGGTATGGTCAAGTTCAACACCACCGAAGAACACTACATTGTAGATGCCAGTAGACTCAAAGCAAGAGGCAGCAAAACGGGACAAGTAGTGAAGATGGGCGACAAGGTGAGAGTGCGCATCAAAAGTGCAGACTTGGATAAAAAGCAAATAGATCTAGTTTTTACGGATGACGAATAAGTATCCCAATTGGATAGCGCTGAAAACACAATAATCAGATTCGTTTATATTTTTATCGGACAGAATTTTATATAGTAACAAATCATCGCGATTTCTGCGATAGCAGAGAGCCTAGAATGGATGAGGGGTAGAAGCGGCATGGTATGCAGCGGAGGCAGAGACGCAATACTTTGCGTCTTGCGTGTGGCCATACCATAGGAATATTCAGAAGTAGTATGGACACAGGTATTTAGGGTTGATTTCTAGCAGTAAATAAAAATGAAATAATTTAAGCTGCCTTAGCTGATGAAAGGCACATCCTACGACCAATTTTCAATGCATTTGAAGTATGAATGCCTATAAAAATCCACAGAATTTCTGATTCTTTGGTTCTAGCTTTTATCTTATTCAGAAGAAAGTAAGATTTGTCTGTGCCGAAACTTCCTTCTAATCTACTCGCTCTTTCTTTCGTAATCATTTTAGCAAGCTGATTTTTATGGGCTCTATTCTTTCCAGATCTTCCTTTTGGTTTGAAGTCCGTTTGTATATTTCTAGACGTAACATACTTTCTATTTGCATTCGTAGCGTATATAGCATCTGCTCCCAATATCTTAACTCGCTTACCTGTCAGTTTTTGTGCTTTCCATATTGTTTGTTGTAAGCGATTGCCTTCATGAAAGGCATCAAAACTAATATGCTCTATGAAGCTTATGCCATCTATTTGCAGCTTATGTAGCTTGGCTCCAAATTCAACACTTTTATTTTCTTTGCCTCTCACTATCGGTCTTATGTATGGCTTGTCTATCGAAACTATGGCTTGTTTTGGTCGAAGACTTTTGTAAAATTTGGCACTCTGTTGATCTAATATTTTTCTGATTGTAGCTCGTCTTCTTTGGTACTTTGGCTTCTCTGTATACTCACCATAGCTAGACGCTAATTTATCTTCTATTTTTACTAGTTTATCCAGTAAACGCAATAGCCCTCTAAGTAAGGAACGACGCTTCTTCTTGCGCTTCTTCTTCATCTTGCTATAGCTTATTGCTCGACCTACCCATTTGTTGTATTTTGTTCTTGGCATTCTTAGTTTATGCCTTTTACTTTGGTTTTGTATCTGCTTGTATGTCCACATGACACTGTCCAAAAGTAATTTTGCATCAGTTGGATATTTGATACTACTCTCATAGCATGTAGCATCAAATGTAATACTATTTAAGTTCGACATATAAGGCTTCCAATTTTTCATAAGAACCTTTTCTAAACTATCAATGTCTAAACGTTGTGCTAACTCGCAACGAATCTGACTAACAATCTTAAAATTGCTTATCATCGCACCAGGCTCTAGTATTGTGTCGCAAAATATTTGATAATATATATTACCGTTGAACTGCTCTATAAGTCGCTTGTCTGAGCAGCCACAATAATTTTTCAAAAACATTAAAGCTACTTTTCCTTGAGGTGAGAATATGCTTGTTGGTCCTTTGCGATTATTCTTTAATCCAAACGCCTTAACCAATTCATCAAATGGTAGGGATTGATACATGAGGCCTAATTCACTGCTTTTAAAGCAAGATAAATACTGCTGGTAATAGCCATCAAAATTTGGAAAGCAAAGTCTTGTTTGAAAGTTGGAAATTCGTCGTATATTCATCCTAATGTTTTTATTGATTACCCCGTTTTTCCGCTTCCAACGTAAAAAACGGGGTTTTCTTTTGCATTAAGATAACACTTAATATGTTGATTTTAAAGCTTTTGATTCACTTCTGAATATCCCTACCATACAGCGGATGACCCGACCTATCGCGCAGCGATAGGACAGCCCCAAAACATACATCTTATCATCTGAAAACAAAATCTATTATACAGGAGGATTGGTATCCACTTCATCTTTATGGGCACTATGAGTAGCTTCATCCATCGCTTTTTCTCGGTTCCCAAAATTGGAAAAAAAGTACCAAATGATGCCTGCCAGAATGACCATATCCGCCACATTGAAAATCCCAGTGCGCAGGTCACCCAGTCCCATATTCATAAAGTCGACCACTTTACCAAAGGCAATTCTATCAAACAAATTGCTCAATCCGCCGCCCAATATCATACTAAAAGGAACAATCTGTTTGGGTAGCAGATCCTTGCTAAACAGCGTCATATAGAACAGCCCGAGAATCAACAAAATAGGCAATAACTTGAGCAACAAAATATTCCATATGCCCTCCAGCTCAGAGCCCCATCCGAGGAAGGCGCCCTCGTTTTCGGCGTAGATCCAACAAAAGAATTCATCGAGATAGCAAGACTTACTTTGCCCTTCAAAAACATTCTTTGCCCATACCTTAGTCCCCTGATCGACAGCGATGGATACAAACACAACTGTAAGCACTTTGCCTATTCTTCCCATTGTTTATTTATTCGTTACCGCCAAGATAACAAATTGCAAGAATTAAATTATATTTAAGGCATTAACCAACACTATATATGGAACCATTCTTTAGTAATGATGCGGTCACATTTGGGGTATTACTGATAGTCCTCGGCTTGATTTTTTACACTTCGCACTCCGACCATCCAGTCTGGAAGAAATTTTACAAGTTCGTCCCTGCTCTGTTGTTATGCTATTTTATCCCCGCTATATTGCATTATCCCTTGGGCTTGATCGCTGCGCATTGGTATCCGGACGGCAGTTTAGATGCGCTACTCGCACAGTACAAATTAGTCCTGCCCGATGGCTTAAGCTTTGACGCCATCAACGCTTTTTTGGATGACAACGGGGTGCCGGCAGATGCCTATACGGGCCTACAAAAGCACTCCAAACTATACTATGTAGCTTCAAGATATATGCTGCCTGCTTCGCTTATCCTATTGTGTTTAGGGATAGACTTTCAGGGGCTCAAGAATCTAGGTTTCAAGTCCATCATTATGTTTTTTGCGGCGACACTAGGGATTATGCTGGGTGGCCCCATCGCCCTCCTGATTATATTGAACATAGCTCCAGGTATCGTAGACGCCAACCCAGATGAACTCTGGCGTGGACTGTCTACCGTGGCTGGATCATGGATTGGGGGAGGCGCCAATCAGACGGCGATGAAAGAAATATTTGAGGTATCCGACCGGATATTTTCGACCATGATTATCGTAGATGTGGTTGTCGCGAATATGTGGATGGGCTTCCTGCTCTATGGTGCCAACATGAGTGCCAAGATAGATAAGTGGTTCAAAGCTGATGCTTCGGCTATTGATGACTTGATCCAGCGAGTGAGCAGCTATCGTGCGAGCATTGCAAAGATTCCGAGCACGACGGATTTATTTATACTTGGTGCCGTCGCCTTTGGTGGCGTTGCGCTGGCACACTTTGGGGCGGATATACTGACTCCATTTTTCAAAGGCTTTTCCGACACCCTCTCGAGTATGAGACTAGACTCATTGATGTCCCATTTCTTTTGGTTGATTGTGATCTCTACGACCGTTGGTCTTGTCCTTTCTTTCACCAAAGCGCGGAGCTTAGAGGGCTCTGGTGCCTCCAATTGGGGTTCTGTTTTCATCTACATTCTGGTCACTACGATCGGTATGAAGATGAACATCGGAGACATTCTTGATAACCTCGGCTTATTTGCGATTGGTATCATTTGGATGATTGTTCACGTTCTGATTTTGCTCCTGACTGCGAAGCTGATCAAGGCGCCTTTCTTTTTCGTGGCGGTAGGTTCGCAAGCCAATGTCGGTGGTGCGGCTTCTGCGCCCGTTGTGGCGGCGGCCTTCAATCCTGCCCTTGCTCCCGTTGGTGTTTTGATGGCGGTTCTGGGGTACGCGGTTGGGACCTACGGGGCGATTATCTGTGCGATTATGATGCAGGCGGTGGCTGGTGGGTAGAGAGGGTAGAGCAAATTCATGAATTTGCTTTACGCTATATGTGGGAGACGCATCTTGCTGAGTGTGGAGAGATCGGGAGAGTGAGAGTGGGTGTGGGTCATCCCGTCGTTTCGCTGCGCTGCACTGGGGACCGTGTCATCCGCTGTATGGGATATATGCCTGTACGACGGAGACAAGTCATGCCTTGTCTCTGCCAACCCGCTATATCCCATGCCGCTTCTACCACTTGCCCTGCGCACTCCGTGCGTCTCGCTTTGGTGCCTGCGGCACGTCGCGCTGGTGTGATATATTGCCTGCTGCTTTGCATATGGCGCGATTGAACGAAGTGAAATTATGAACAAGTCATTTTACATGTGTATTTTGGTTTGTGGCGTACATAAAGGAGAAAACTATTTGCGTTCAAAAACTAGCAAAATGAAGAATCTAATTTATCTGTTGATGTTTTTATCTACCCCTTGTTTTGGTCAGAGTCTGCATGAGATGATGAGTCAGGATGGTTTGAAGTTAGGTGGCTGGTCTAGAGATGATGTTGGTATTACTAGAATTGCCTCCTATCAATATTGTGGTAAAGACACTTTATGCGGTCTGCCAATATTAACATTTATCTCTAACAACGCGATTCCTATCTCTATTTATATTGTGGAGGAGAAAGTGTATCTTATACATTCAAATTGTTCAATGCAATTGCTCTATAATTTCTCTTTAGAGATTGGGGATACATTACCATTCGGAAATAGTACTGTAAGTCTTGATTCAATTTATGAAGTAGAACTGTTGGATGGAACATCTCGGATGAGATATGATTTTTATTCTTACGGAAATCTAAGAACTAGTTGGATCTATGGTATTGGCAGTATCACATCTGGTTTTCTTCCTGGCAATGCTTTTCTAGGCACACATTTCACCTGTGCTTCTATTAATGATGTTATTATATGGGAAGAAGAAAGCAAGCCATTTAGTTGCGATGAAGTTTTATGCTTCGATGCTCGACCATCTTTCGAAATTCAGAAAAAGGTATCTACTATCAGCCTGATTAATAATACTGTTTGTGCATCGGAATATAGCCACCTGTGGAACTTTGGAGATGAAAACACTTCTACAGAAATAAATCCGACTCATACCTATGAGGAATTTGGCTGCTACGAAGTAGAATTAGCTGTATACAATGATTGTAGTAGCGACACAATCACCAGAAATGAGTTGGTCGATTATTGCTCTAACAACGCATGGACTGGCGGCCCAAGTTTTGACATTCCATTTGTGAAAATTATTCATCTTAGCCAAGATATTGAAATTGCATTTGGTGCCAATAAAATTTTAAAGACCTATGATAATTGGGATACTAGAGAAGAGATAGAGATACCAATACTTGAGTTCAAAAATGGAATTCGGAATGTAAGAGATATAAAATTTTATGATTCACTACGCGGTATAATGACATGTAGAAATTCAAATATTGTATTTGAAGAAGCTGCAATAATTTTTTACACAAATGATGGAGGGGACACTTGGGTCCCTGCATTAGACGCAAAAGGCTACAGCAGCCCAGCTACCATCACCATCAGCCCCATAGGCCATGCATGGACAAACGTAGCACTTGATTCCACTCTTATTTCATATAACTTTGGGGAAACTTGGACATCGAAAAAAGCAGATTCAGGAATCAATCCTTCTTCTGTTAAATATTTTTATGTTGACGAAAATAATTTATTCAGTTTGCTTAGAAGAAATAATTTCAGCCTTATAGGTAGATCAAGCGATTTAGGACTTAATTGGGAATTTACATCATTTGACTTGCCCATATTTGATATCCAATTCATTGATAATCGAGTGGCATATATACATTCCAATTTCACCACTGTATACAAAACTGAGGATGCATTTGAAACCATTCAAAAAATCGATTTACCTTTTGATGTGCGGACATCTGCTTTTAGTAGCGAAGCACATGGATGGTTTAGGAGTGCAGCTGGCGCAAATTATTACACAACAGATGGATTTGAGACTTTTGATGCATCTCATTGCCAAAACATGGAGATTATAAATATTTCCCCAATAAATGACACCTTAGCCTCGGGATTGCTAGGTGGAATAATATCCTCAAATCCATCCGTTTATGATTACACCAAGGTCTATTTTAGCATAAGTAAATTGGGAACTGGGAATTGTGAAGAAGAAATTATAAGTAGCACAATAGAATCAAGCACTCCTGAAATTTCGCTTTATCCAAATCCCACAAATAATCAGATCCGTCTCAACAACAATTCTTCTATTGACTTCAAAATAGAAATATTCAGCTTAGATGGAATCAAGAGAATAGAACTGCAAAATCAAAATACTTTGGATGTAAGTAATTTAGCCAATGGCATATATTTTTTAAGATTTACTGATCAAGAGGATAATAAAATCACTGTGAAAAAATTCACCAAGCTTTAAGCAGATTGAATTCTATAAATTTTAAAGGAAATTTTCCTTGCCCAAAAACTAGTACAATGAAAAACCTACTTTATATTTTATTATTTATTTCAACACCATCTTTTGGGCAGAGTCTTTATGATCTATTCTCTCAAGAAGGATTGAAATTGGGTGCGTACTTTATTGATGATGTAGGAGTGAATAATCCCAATTCTTTTCAATTTTGTGGAGTGGATACGATTTGTGACTTGGCTGTGCTAAAGTATTATCCGAGTTTCGTTGGATTTGATAATGATGCAATTAACGAATTCGTGGCTATTCATATTGAAGGAGAGAAAGTATATAGCCTATCCAATTGTAATAAAAACTTCTTGTACGACTTTTCTCTTGAAATAGGGGAAAAGATTCCTGAGGGATTTTACGAAGATTTCATCTTGGACACTATTTATAATGTTACTTTGCTGGACGGTAGCTCAAGAAAAAGATATGACTTTTCGAAAGGCGAAAATACAAAAACTAGTTGGGTTTATGGAATAGGAGATATTACTAGAGGATTTATCCCTGCGGGGAATGCTATAAATTTCTTTAATTGTGCGCGAATAGGAGATCAGTTGCTCTGGGAAAATGAAAATTCCTTGTTTAGCTGTGAGGAAATCACCTGTTTTCAACCTATTCCTTTTTTCGAATTGCAGGCAGAAGACAATACAATTTTTATAGACAATCAAACGCCATGTAAAAATGAGTATAACTTTATCTGGGATTTTGGAGACGGAAATTCTTCAAATGAAGTGAACCCAGTGCATGAATATCAAGATTTTGGTTGTTATCAAGTCACTTTACAAATAGAAGAAGATTGTTATCCATTTTCTATACCTCATACAGTTTCTACAAACTTATGCAGCAATAATGCTTGGGAAGAGAATTACAGTTTATTTATAAATACTTACCAGCCAAGATTTGTAACTATTTCTGACAGTGAAGAGATTTTATATTATCAAGACGACATACTAAGAACAAATGATGCTGGTCAGACATGGACATTCATGCCACTGCCCGTTCCTGCGAATTCATTTACGGATATCGAGGAGATAAAATTTTATGATGAAATGCGTGGTATTATCATTCTCGACATTTCTTTCAATCCAAACATAAATCTGACAAGTATACTCACCACTCAAGACGCAGGTTTGACTTGGCAGCCAGCATTTACTTCCAAATCTGACCCTCGTGATTTAGAACTAGGAGACAATGGATTGGCCTGGATTCACCTTGACAATAAAATTTATCGATCAATTGATTTTGGAAACAACTGGGTAGAATTACCAGAGACTTTCACATTTAGTGGTGGTGATATATACTTCGTAGATGAATCAAATTTATATAGAAAAGGTACCAGTTCAGATATACTCTACAAATCTAGCGATCAGGGAGATAGCTGGGAATTGACACTATTAAATTCTAGATTTTACAATTATATATTTTTTGATGCCCAAAATGCATATAGATATATCCGCAACACCAATCAAGTTGAAATGACTTTTGATGCTGGCGAAACATGGGTATCAGAAGAACTACCCATTCCAATATTAGACTTAGATTTTGCATCTCAGCATAGTGGCTGGATTACCAGTAGAGATAACACTATCTATTATACTTCTGATAATTTCGAAACCTTATCTTCTAGTCATTGCACAGGGGTAGCAATAAACGAATTAACAGTCGTGAATGATTCTATAGCTACAGGAATTCTTCGCAACCGTCCAATAGGAGTAAACAATCCTAAATTCATTAAATTGTCATTTAACAAAGAATTACTTGGGAATTGTATCAGGACTAGTGTTTCTGAAGAAATAATAAACAGCCTAAATATATATCCAAATCCAGCATCCTCTTTACTTAATATCAATGATGTAGGTGCAGCTGATTTTATCTATAAAATATTCAGCATGGATGGCACATTGGTATTGTCAGGTAAAAACACAAGCCAAATTGAAATCAACGAAATCGCTGAAGGGACTTATATATTAAGTCTAGAATATGTAAAAGGGCCAGCTAGGCAGTTGGGGAAATTTGTTATATTACGGTAGAGTCCTTTGCGAGAACAGATGAAATATTTGGCCAAACTATAAGAAGATCGAATTCTATAAACTTGAGATTTCAATTACAATTTAGCCCTTACCAATTCCATAACTTAAACATAAACTTGGCAAACCGTCTCTTGTTCTTACCGAATGCTTTATCGGTTATGCCCAAAATCGTTTTTTGATTTATTCTAGAGGCCACAGGGTAAGGGTACACTCGATTGGCCATCTTACCGATAGGAACGCCGGCTTCGGCAGCTAATTGCAATTCTTGAATCAGGTCTCCCGCTTTAGGGGCTATCATAGTGGCTGCTTTGATGGTGCGGTCTTCGAGGGCTCCAAATCGATTGGTCCATACAGACATTCTACCATATGGATATTCGTCTACGATAGCGCGATCATCCTCTGAGAAGGTCTGATCCTGTCGATAGTATAGAATTCGCTTTTTATTCATCTGCTCCTCACTGTAGCCAAAGGTGGCTACTTCTGGATCTGTAAAAGTGACCCAGGATAAATCATGCGTTTTATCTTTCTTTTTGAAAAGGGGATTTAGCATATTTCTCCATAGAAGTTTGACCATCTTCTCTGCTCCGTGGGAAAGCATATACTTACCCGCACCATCTCCCAGCACATATACTTTTTTATTGGTGGACTGGAAGTAGTCATTTACTTTTATTCTGCCTCGATCTGTGAGTGCTATCCCTGCCTTTTCTAAGCCCATGTCTTTGACATTAACTACTCTACCTACGGCCATTAAGACGACATCTAATCCGACTCGTTGCGTAGTTCCGTCTTTTGTTTCTATGATGGCCTCTCCATTTTCAAATGACTTCACGGTAGCTTCATGGATTACTTTGATGCCTTCTTCTTTGAATACATCTCCTAGAATGGCTGATATTTCTGGGCGCTCTTTACCAAGAAGTCGTTCTCCCCTATCCACTATAGTTACTTGACTGCCTAGGCGTTGAAAAGCTTGGGCCATCTCGCAACCGATAGCGCCTCCACCTATGACTAACAATTGCGCTGGCAGTTCTTGGCAGTCGAAGAAAAGGGTTTCGTTGGTATAGGTAGTCACCTTTTCGATTCCGGGTATATTGAGATAGCGTGGCGACGATCCCGTGCATAGCAATATTTTTCTAGCTGTAAATTGTTTTCCGTTGACTTCTATGGTTTTCTTGTCTGTAAATCTTGCTCTCCCTATTTCTACATCTATCCCTGCCTGGCGATGATGTTCCGCATCTTCTTCTGCCTTGATGTGTGCCTGATGTTTATGAATATAGGCCAGCACTTTTTTCATGTCTGCTTTTCCTAATATCTGCAGGCCATAGTCTTGAGCTTTGCGTGCACCATGGAATAGTTTGGCCACATGGATTAGTGCTTTACTGGGCACACAACCAAAGTTGGTGCAGTCTCCACCAAAATTGTTTTCATGCTCTTCTATCATGAGCGTTTTTAGACCGAGCGCGTTGGCCATTCCCGCGTTGCCTAATCCTGCAGAGCCGGCACCGATTACTATGATGTCGTATTTCTTCACAATGGGAAGATACAGATTTTTGGGGATGTGGGGGAGATATATTTGATGAGAATGATTATCCAATAAGAGTAGTACTAAGAGAAGCGTGCAACCCGTCCTTACTGGCTTTAGGCTTGAGACAGTCTGGATACCTTTATCACTATCTACTCACCTCTTCAAAGCGCTGATCATAGACCTTACTTTCTGTTTTCATCCAATGATCCCAGAAGGTAAAGTACAGTCCGTAGTTGGTGATAAATTCAGAATGATGTAGACTATGATGAGTAGCGCCAATGAACCATTTTCCGATTGGATGTTTATTGAAATTTTTGGGATATATTTCTATGTCTAGATGATTGATGGTCGCACTGAATGTCATAAACATCAACAGGAAGAGCACCACAGAATAGTGCATAGGTAAAATAAAAATCATGATGGGAAGAAATATCGCTTGTAGCACACTTTCTGGCACGTCAAAGGAAAACGAGGTCCACACAGAAGTAGCAATGCTGTCATGGTGCTGTCGGTGTATATGCTTATATATGCTGGGCCGATGCATCCATCTATGCAGCCAGTAGTAATAGGTGTCATGAAGAAATAAAAAAAGTAAGGCACTGAAGAATAAGTATACTATTCCATAATCGCTAATATCACTATAGACTAGAGAATAATCCATTCTCCATATTTGGAGGAGGAACACACCACCGATAGCAAAAAGGCCTGAGCTAAGAAAGGAAGCAATTATCTCCTTTTTGGTTTGATGAGTTTTTCTAAGTTTGGTAGATATTCTTCGAGCTTTGTTTATTTCTTTTTTTATCCCATAGAAATACATATGAAAAGCGCCTGCTATAAGTAAGTACCTGAAGAAGATTATAGCCCACAGAAGTAGGAAGAGGATACTGTTTTCTATGATGATTTGAGTGGACATTACGCAAATGTAATAATAATTGGATTCAGTAATTGTTCATTTCATGTGCTTAGATTAACCAAGCTTATCTTACTTGTACAATTATTTTCACGGACTAGCGATGTGCAGCAGTGGAGCCGGTAGGCGACAGTCCGACAGGACCGACCGAAGAGGGAGCTGCGTAACGTAGCGACCCATCTATACACCAATGCTTTTTCGCTTTGGTGTATAGATGGGTAGGCCCCAAATTAATAATATAGATGAATTAAAACTCCGCGTTGCCTGGAGTCCTTGGGAATGGGATGACGTCGCGGATATTGCTCATGCCAGTGATGAACAGGACCATGCGCTCGAAGCCCATACCAAAACCTGCGTGTGGGCAACCTCCAAATTTGCGGAGGTCGAGGTACCAGCTCAACTCTTCTTCGGAGACGTCCATCTCCTTCATTCTCGCCAAGAGTAAGTCGTGACGTTCTTCACGCTGTGAACCACCGATCACTTCACCGA
The DNA here is from genome assembly GCA_937923345.1 of uncultured Saprospiraceae bacterium. GTDB lineage: Bacteria > Bacteroidota > Bacteroidia > Chitinophagales > Saprospiraceae > JALZVN01. Next base: position 19,163 of record CAKZVJ010000214.1, on the reverse strand, counting down.
TGCCCGGGAAGAGAACGTCCATCGCTGCTACTGTCTTGCCGTCTTCGTTGGCGCGCATGTAGAATGCTTTGATGTCCTTCGGGTAGTCAACTACGATGACTGGCTTCTTGAATTTCTTCTCTACCAACCAACGCTCGTGCTCCGCCTGTAAGTCTTTGCCCCAGTCTAAGTCGTACTCAAACTTTCCTTTCTTGAAGGGCTTGGAAGAGCGCACTAGGTTGACGGCGTCGGTATAAGTGATGCGCTCAAAGTCATTATCGACCACAAATCTTAGGGTCTCGATGAGCGGCATAGCGCGACGCTTTTCTTTAGGCAACTGCTTTTCCATATCTAGGATTCGCTTTTCGAGGAAGGCGAGATCTGATGGATAGTTGTCTAGGATATAGTTGATCAGGTATTTGCTAAAGGACTCCGCTAAGTCCATGTTGTCGTTGATATCATTGAATGCCACCTCAGGTTCTATCATCCAAAATTCTGCTAGGTGACGAGAGGTGTTAGAGTTTTCTGCACGGAAGGTCGGGCCGAAGGTGTATACCTTACCCATAGACAATGCGCCTATCTCCGCCTGCAGCTGACCGCTCACGGTGAGGTTGGTCTCCTTGCCAAAGAAGTCTTTCTTATAGTCTACTGCGCCGTCCTCATCGCGCGGTGCTGTGTCTGGCTTGAAGGTCGTCACGTGGAACATCTCCCCTGCTCCCTCTGCATCCGAGCCCGTGATGATGGGGGTATGCATATAGTAGAAGCCATGGTCATGGTAAAATTTGTTGACCGCATAGGCAATGGCGTGACGGATACGAAATACCGCAGAGAAGGTATTGGTACGCATTCTGAATTGCGCTTTCTCTCTCAGGTATTCTAGCGTCTGCTTTTTAGGCTGCAATGGATAGGCATCTGAATCAGCCCCTCCGAGTACTTCTATCTCCTCTGCTATAATCTCTATGCTCTGACCAGAACCTTGAGATTCCACTATTTTTCCTTTTACAGATATACAAGAGTGAAAACTAATTTGCTTGAGTAGCGCTTCGTCAAAATTCTCGAAATCGACCACCACCTGCACATTATCAAAGGCGGATCCATCATTGAGTGCAATAAATCTGTTGGCACGAAAGGCACGTACCCATCCTTTGACCAGGACATCTTCGTTGATGTTAGCGTCTTTGAGAAGACTAGCGATTTCTGTTCTGCGTAGCGTAGACATATATATGGTGTGTTATTTATGTTCTAAAATGAAGGCGCAAAGTTAATGGAATAAAACCATTAATACCAAAAAACATAGTGGGCGCTTTAGCTATCTAGGAAGCGGCGCTGTAAGGCTGGCGTGGGTATCATGCATTGTTCTTTCTTGCCATACCAGCGATACCGATTGCTCGCTATCCATCGATAAATATTATCCCTTATGATACGAGGAATGATGACAAATGGATATACTAGTTTCCATGGAAAACCCAATAGTGCTGCCAGCTGAAGTGGGGCGTCTGATTCTGTGTAGAATCGACCTTGATGATATAGAATTACTGAGCTGACGTCTTCGACTTTGAGATCTGTGGATGCGGTAAAGGCTTTGGCGAAGTCGGACTGAAGGGAGGCATAATATATAGTGCCGTTGGGGTCTCGCTTGATGACCCACTGCACAAACCCCTCGCAGAGGTTACATACGCCGTCAAAGAATAGGATCGGTTTGTCTTTATGTGGGTGATTGCTGTCCATTATTGGAGTTACACATTGGCGAAGAGTAATTCGTAAAGTTCTTCTACTTTGCCGATGGGGGTTATATTGATCTTATATCTTTCAAAATTGATGCCTTTGGTATTGAACTTCGAGATGTACATTTCTTTGAAGCCCATGCGGTCTGCCTCTTGGATGCGCTGCTCTAGTCTATTGACCGAGCGAATCTCTCCTGACAGTCCTACCTCCCCACAAAAACAAATACCATCCTCAATAGTTGAGTCCTCCAATGAAGAAATGAGTGCGGCTACAATAGAAAGATCTATGGATGGATCATTGATTTTGATACCTCCTGCGAGGTTGAGAAAGACATCATTGTGCCCGAAGGCAAACCCACAGCGTTTTTCTAAGACCGCGAGCAGCATAGACATTCGTCGGAGGTCATAGCCCGTGGCCGATCTCTGTGGGGTACCATATATAGCCGTACTCACAAGCGCCTGCACTTCTATTAATAATGGTCTCAATCCTTCGACCGTAGCTGCGATGGCAGAACCGCTCAGCACGGAGTCTCCTTGGCGCAGAAAAAGCTCTGATGGGTTGCTCACCGGACGGAGGCCTGAGGTAATCATTTCATATATACCGATCTCGTCTGTACTCCCAAATCTATTCTTGGTCGTTCGGAGGACGCGAAACATGTGATTCTGATCTCCTTCAAATTGGAGAACAGTGTCTACTATGTGTTCTAATATTTTTGGACCCGCTATATTACCGTCTTTTGTAATATGTCCTATGATAAACACAGTGATCCCAGACTCCTTGGCAAATCGCTGCAATTCGTAGGCACATTCTCTAATTTGGGATATGGTACCTGGTATAGAATCGACTAGCGGCGAGGTTAAGGTCTGAATAGAATCAATAATCATCACTGCGGGCTTAATCCTCTTCGCCTCTGATAATATTTTATCGGTACTCACATTGGTAAAAAGATAACAATCGGCGTTGCCTTGCGTGATTCGATTAGCTCTCAATTTGATCTGTTCTTCGGATTCTTCGCCAGAAACATAAAAAATTTTAAAATTATTTTGGAGCGCTAGCTGCAGTAATAGGGTTGATTTTCCGATTCCTGGTTGCCCTCCAACCAAAATTACGGAGCCAGGCACGATGCCTCCACCTAATACCCGGGACAGTTCGGGATCAAAAATGGGCACCCGGCTCGTTTTTCCTGATTGGACATCATTGATTAAGATGGCCTTATTCGGAACAAACTTGTCCTCGTTTTGGATTATCGCAGACCTTGCTGATTGTTGCTTATTTTCTTTGAAGATCTGAGTCTCTTCCAGGGTATTCCAACTACCGCATTGAGGACACTTTCCCTCCCATTTAGAAAAATGGTTGTCACAATTATTACAAATAAAAACTGTTTTTGCCTTGCCCACAATTAGTTGGTATTTAATTCAAAAAAATATAACTTGCATACATCTTAAGAGCAAATGTGCTTGTTTATAAGAGTGAAGATAGGATAACAGACACTGAATAAAGAGCCTACAAAAAGAGAATTAAAAATATTTTTTCTTTTTGTGACCCCACTCTAAGATTGTCGTCTTAAGAATGTAAGTTGCAAAGGCAACGGTTAAAAAAAACAAAAAAGCTTCGGCTTTAAGATATATAAGAATTTCATATGTAGATTGTTTTCATTTGGTTTTTTGGGGTTATACAGGGTGTTGAGCATTTATTTGTTCACGCCCTGTTCTTTTTTTAAGACACCCTATTTTAGCACCACAATCCAATTTCTCTCCTCCAATACGGAATACAGGTCAACCGACTATCTTTTCATTTTATTCGCTAATTCGGTATTTCCAAAAAGTTTTGAACTTTCAAGCTCCCTCACTATATTTTGGTAGTCTTCATGATTCCTATTTTGGGAAAGCTTGTAGGCTGCCTGAATTTCTTCTATTCTAATTTTAAATCCTACTATACCATTGATCTGCTTCATAGTATATTCAGACATGTTTTCGAAGTACTCTGGATTTTTTACCCTTGACTCATACTTGTTAACCAACTTACGTATGGAGTACTTTAACTCATCTTCATCAATCAAATTTATAGTTCCATATATATGTACGGCTATATAATTCCACGTAGACACATTATCATGATTATACCAAGAAGAAGAAACATATCCATGTGGGCCATTGAAAATAGCTAACACCTTATTGTTAAAAATACACGAATCCCATATCGAGTTTGCTTTGGAAACATGCCCGTAAATAACTTCTTGCCCGTGCATATCTTCTTCTAACTCCAAAGGAATATGCGTACCAAGGATTCGTCCTTTGGGATCATTATTTAATTAAGTGACTATCCTCTTGTTGTACAGTAAAATTTGAATATTCCGTTTGCTACTGACTCCCCATTCGTTACTTTATTTGGTAATTCACTACATTGTTAACTAAAATTAATTTTCGGTAGTTAATACGTCAAATTTGTCATTTCACAATGTAATTTTTTCTAATAAAATATTCTTGCTTGCTGTTCTTTCACGTTCTTGTTTCCCGTAAAAAAGAACCAAAAACCCCGTCTGAATGGCTCAGCCGGGCAGGCTCTCGACTGTAAAGATTCTTAACGCTTATGCAAGCTAAAAAGTCTGAAGGCTTAAAACTCGTTATAGATGCTTTTTCACCCTTAAGTGTAAGTAATAATGGAATGCTTGTTCGACTGTATGGCTGTACGTTTGACTCAAACAGTTAAGCCTTCTGACGACTTTTCTTAACGCTTACAACACTAAATCCCCGTCTGAACGGCTCAGCCGGGCAGGTTTAAAGGTCGATATTTATTCTAGTTTAATATTTTTACCCTTATTTAAAATCAAAAAAATCTTACATGGAGCCCAAAAATCCATTCGTAATCTCAATATTTTATTCTGGAATGTTGAGGTATTTTAACTCCACTATACAACATACGGATAGTCAGTTAGTATATATTTAAGCAGCCACTCATCGTATGTGGCAAGACCCATACATCTTGAGGACTTGAGATCCAACAGGCTATTATACCCTGGGACCAAAGCAATTTCTGACAGCTTTAACCTTCTGTCTTTTTCTTTTTTTGGGTGAGGGGTGGTAGCGATATGAGAGGGTCACGAAGGCTAGTGCTGCCCACTGAGAGGTAGCTGAACGGATGAGTGAAGATGCCACGAAGTGCTGGCAGCACAGTCTGAGAGGCCGTCGAATACAAGTGGACGACCCGGTCCTGCGGGCTAGCCTATTGCAAAGCAAAAGGACACCCCCAAATCATACTGGCTAAAATAAAAAGGCGCAAAGGAAAAAAGATTCCTTCGCGCCCAATATCGTAAAGCAAATTGCTTGTCTTGACTTATATGCCTAATGCTTGTCCACCTCCGATCTGAATCGTCTCAGCGGTTATGAAAGCTGCATCCTTGCTTGCTAAAAATGAAACGACACCAGCTACATCTTCTGGCTGTCCCAATCTACCTAGCATAATGTTGTTTGCCCATGAAGCAAATACTTCTGGCTTCGTAGATTTGATTTGCTTGTGAAAAGGGGTGTCAATAGTCCCTGGTGATACCGCATTCACTCTGATCTTGTACTCCGCCAAATCTTTCGCCAATGCTCTTGTGATCGCGTGTACCCCCGCCTTAGACGTACCGTATATGCCTGCACCTGGTCCACCAGCATTCCATGCGGCGTTTGATGTATAGTTGATAATAGAAGGATGTTCTCCCTTTTTTAAGAAGGGTATCGCTGCTCTAGACGCAAAGAAAACTGAATCCAAATTTAGTGCCATCACATTTCTATAAAACTCCGTGGTCATCTCTTCAAATCTCGATCTTCCTCCTAGTCCACCTGCATTGTTTACAAGGGTATCAATCTTGCCATATTTCTCACCGATCTTCACTATGTTTTCTGTAACAGCGGCTTCATCCGTAACATCGAATCCTGCGTAATGTGCATCCATACCAGCTGCTACGAGCTCTGCAGTAACCTTCTCTCCAGTATCATGACTAATACCGTTTAGGATCACAGTATATCCGTCCTTCCCTAGTCTCTTTGCTACTTCTAAGCCGATACCGCCAGTGGCACCAGTTATAATAGCTACTCTTTTATCACTCATTTCAAATATTTTTTTTGTGCTTAATTTTAACAGCTGCAAAAGTAATCATTTTTAGGGACTGATGTCAATAAAACGAAATTCTTATGTAAGCCAATTGCAAATGATAAAATAGGTAAGCATAGTGTACAAAAACATGAATTAGAAATATTTTTCCAACCCATAATTGTGGTTCTTCTTGTTTAAAATGCAAAAGAAGCATTGAAAAAAATTCAATGCTTCTTTGCTAAATTATAAAGTCTCTCTTCAATTAGTACCCAGGATTCTGAGTCAAATTAGGATTTCTTTCTAACTCATCTTCAGGAAGAGGTAGTAGATAATCATCTGGTGTAAAGGCAGGTTTTGCACCTTCCAAACCATTTGGTCCAAATACTTCTGCTCCCAATTGTCTTCTTACGATATCAAACCATCTGATACCTTCGAAAGCTAATTCGAGTCTTCTTTCTTCTAAAACATCAGCTACTGTAGCTGGACCTGTCAAGTCTGCAGGTACTGCGCTTGGTGGTACAGAAACAGGTGTACCTGCTCCAGTCTCGGTATCTCCACCAGCTCTCGCTCTCGCTCTAACTTGGTTGATATAGGTAGTCGCCTCATCAGCTCTTCCTATCTCAACAGCCGCTTCCGCTGCGATTAACAATACTTCAGCATATCTGATCATTGACATATTGTGACTAGTCGCTCTCGCATTTCCACGATCAAATGGACCAGGAAAACGGGTGTATTTCGCGATGTAAGGCATATTACCTGCATGCTCGTGGCCACTGACTGTAAAGTTTTCAAAACTTACCACTTCGCCACCGATACTTGCTTCTTCTTCAAAAGAAACGGCTCTTCTATAATCTTGCGGGTCAAATGATTGGTAAACAGATAATAATGGAACAGCCACTGACCATCCGCCACCTTCGTTTCTATCATCTCCTCTGATACCCGTCATCGGAGCTATCTGATCGTATGCATTGTTAGGTGCTTCAAAGTTGTTGTAGTCTAAAGCAAAGATGGGCTCGAGTGAACCATCGATAACGTTCGCGTTAAACAAGTTTTGGAAATTTGGATCAAGCGCAAGATTGTATGTACCCGCATTGTCAATTACTTCCTTAGCCTCGTTGTATGCATTTTGATAGTCTCCCATAGTAAGGTAAACTAGCGCTAAGTAAGAACTAGCAGCTGCCTTCGATGGAATCGCTCTAGAGGGCTGGGTATTTGGCAACCATGTTTTTGCAAACTCCAAATCTGCAATAATATTTGCGTATACCTGATCTGCTGGCATTCTAGTGATAGCAGCAGCAGCTTCAGCATCTTCGATAGGAGCATCGATATAAGGTACTCCTCCAAAAAGTCTTACCAAATTGAAATAGTAAAAAGCTCTAGTAAAGTAGGCCTGCGCAGTTACTGGATTCTTTTCAGCGTCATCTACATTTACTTGCTCCGCTCCGGCAATAGCTAAGTTTGCTCCAGCAATCCCTTGATAAGATTTAGGCCAAAACTCAGAAAGCATTCCGTTACTAGCTAAAGTAGTAAATTCGTCCATCTCCACTCTTCTAGTCTGAGTAGACTGTAGGTTTACCATATCCGAACGCAACATCAATGCTATAGATAATTTTCTTCCCCAATACTTTTCATTGATAGCGTGTGTCAGTGCACCATCCACAGCTGTCTGGATATCATTCGGAGTTTGAAAGAAACCATTTGGAGCCAAAAGACCCTGAGGCTCTTCTGTCAAATCTGCACATCCAAGGATTCCTATACTTACAATGAGTAAGAGTAAATACTTATACGTTTTCATGATATAATTTTTAAATTTTATTTAGTTAATTGTCATTTATTAAAACCTAACGTTGAGGCTGAAGAGTACTGACCTTACCGTTGGGTAGTTTCCAAAATCAAAACCTCTTACGACATTGCTAGAGGTATTTCCTGTTCCGCTTGAACCAAAGAAGTTTGCTTCAGGATCAAGTCCAGAATAGTCCGTGAAAGTTAGCAAATTCTGAGCACTAATCCCCAATCTTATGTTCCCTATACCAAGCTTCTCTACGACAGTAGATGGTAAATTATAGCCTAAAGCAACGTTTTTCAACCTGATAAAGCTTCCATCTTCCACAAAACGTGAAGATATCTCTCTGTTACTATTATTTCCTACTCTAGGAGCATCCGTGTTGGTGTTAGATGGAGTCCATGCACTTTCGAAGTACTCTACCGTCGTATTAGCATCTCCATTGTTCAACTGTACATCTGTCAAGTTAAAAATGTCACCTCCTTGAGATCCTTGGAAGAAGATGTTCAAATCAATTCCCTTGTAAGAGAAGTTATTGTTGAACCCAAAAGTAAAATCTGGATTAGGATTACCGATGATAGTTCTATCCGCCTCCGTAATCTCACCATCCCTGAGTCCATCTTCGTCTGCAATGTCAAAGAATAAAGGGTCACCTGCAATACCACCTTCTAGTGTAGCTGTTCCCTCTGGGAAATCTCCACCTTGGTATACCCCTGCGTAGTCAAGTCCCCAGAAAAGCCCTACCTCTTCTCCTACTCTCAATATGTATGATCTATCGTGAGAGAAATAACTAGGAGTAGCATCTCCAAAGAAATCTGCATCGTTAATCAAGGCTACAACTTCGTTTCTATTTCTAGAAATATTAAAATCTGTGCTCCAATTGAAATCACCTTTCACAATATTTTTAGTGTTAAGGGAAAGCTCAATTCCTCTGTTATTTACTTGACCTAAGTTTGTTAAGATCTCGTCACTAGCAAAACCGAAATATTCAGGTATACCGTTGTTACCCAAAATCAAATCTTCAGTATCTATATCATAGTAATCAAATGTCAAGTTGACACGATTGTTCACCAATCCTAGATCAATACCTAAATTTGTCTGTGTAGAGGTCTCCCATCTCAAGTCTGGGTTAGCAGGTTGGTCTGGCGTGATGGCAAATACAGTTTCTCCATTGCTTGAAGCATAAAGACTTGCAAACCTCGCTAGTGATTGGAATGGGCTGATAGATGGATTACCTGTTTGTCCCCAACTTGCTCTCAATTTCAAGCTTGAGATATTTTCATTGTCTCTCAAAAATGCTTCATTACCCAACTTATAGGCAATTGCCGCAGAAGGGAAAATCGCGTACTTGTTATTTTCTGCAAAGTTTGATGCTCCATCTCTTCTGATTGTTGCTGTCAATAAAAGCTTATTGTCAAAATCATAATTGACTCTACCAAATTGAGACTCAATTTCTACCTCTGATAAAGATGAGTTAGGCTGCAATAGGCCAGTAGCTGTACCCAATGCATGGAAAGAAAAATTGTCAGATAAGAATCCGGTGCCTGCTGCTGAGAATGCTTGCGTATTCGTTTGCTGATAAGAGTATCCCCCTAATAAAGTCAAAGCAGACTTGCCAAAATCAGTCGTATACGTCAAGTAGTTTTCACTCACAAGGCTTCTTCTATTAGCATCCGTGATTCTAGCTCTACCGTCTACTGCAGACGCCGTGATCACTAAGGTAGATGGCTGATAGATTCCCCTCCTTGTATTTTCAGAACTTAATCCAAAAGTGGTCTTGAAAGATAAACCTTCTAACAACTCGTAATCCAAATAAACATTCGCTCTAAAATCATTTTCTGTTGTCTCATCTACTCTCTCAGTCGCAACAGCAAAAGGGTTATCCACCTCATCGCCAATAGCATCGTTCGTCGTAAATTGGCCATTCTCAAATGGAGCCTTATCTGGAGCAAATCTTGCCGCTAGAGATATGGCATCATCAGTACCACCAGTCACAGATCCATCAGACTGCGTAGCTACACCATTCTTAAAGCCTCTGCTCCCCCAAAGGTTAGCGCCAAGCTTCAGTTTGTTGGTAGCTTGGATGTCTACATTTGAAAGAAAAGTACTTCTCTCAAAACCTGAATTAACCACTACACCTGTCTGATCAAAGAAGTTACCTGACACATAGTATTGTACATTATCTGACCCACCTGCTGCAGAAAGTTGGTACTGCTGAGTGCTTCCATTTTGATAGATAAGATCCTGCCAGTCAGTATCAAAATCTCCCTGTGGATAGGGAGTCGTGTTGCCATTGTTAGCTCTTATCTGATTTTGATAATCTGCAAACTGGTCTGCGTTTAGCAAGTTTAATCTGTTCGTTGTTTCTTGTGTCGCAAGCGAAGTATTCAATTCTATAGACACTTTTCCACTCTTACCTTTCTTGGTAGTTACTATCACTACACCATTAGATCCTCTAGATCCATAGATAGCTGTAGCAGATGCATCTTTCAATACTTCGATAGAAGCGATGTCATTCGCTTGTGGAAATGTTGCTCCTACAAAACCATCTACCACGATTAAAGGTGCACTACTTGCATTGATAGAAGTGTTTCCTCTAATACGGATATTGATAGGCGCTCCAGGCTCCCCCCCATTGTTGGATTGCACATCGACGCCCGCTGCTCTACCCTGTAGGGCTTGAGCTGCGTCCAATACTGGAAAAGCAGTCAACTCTTCATCTGTAACTGAAGCCACTGCACCCGTGATATCGCTCTTCTTACGAGAACCATATCCTACTACTACTACCTCATCCAGTGTCTCCGAATCCGTACGCATTTGGAATGTATAGTTAGCCCCTTGGCCTACTACTACCTCCTGATCTATATAGCCTATGTAGCTATACACAAGTACATCGCCATCCGTAGCAGCGATAGAATAAGAACCATCAACATCCGTGATTGTCCCAGAAGTAGTACCTTTTTTCACCACGCTTACCCCGATCAGAGGCTCTCCAGTGTCATCTGTCAATACACCACTCACTTGGGCGTTCAAAAATGTAAAGGAGGAACATAGACATAAGGCTATGGCTATGAAAAGCGTTTTCAATTGTCCTTTCTCTAAGAAGAAGTGCTCCTTAGACAAGCTCGTCTTTTGATTGTAATTTTTCATCATACATGTTTTACTAATAAAATAAAGTCAGGTCGCAAATTATAATTGGTTGACCAATTAATTGGTGAACCAATTTTCTGCTTGCCAAATGTAAACACTTTATATTCTTTCGCCAAAAAATCATAGGAGCAAATTTTATTATAGATAATATACTTTTGCCCAATCAAAATGTACATTTTGATCGCATTAGCCGCTCTAGTGCAGCGCAGACCATATATTATTGGCGATACTCGTTTCCATTCCCAACTTGACGAGTCTGGCATTAAATATTGATTATCAGCAATTTATAAATTATGTGGACCTAAATCAGTAGTAGCGGCTCAAATACTGTAAAACACACACTATGTGGATACGTGTACAGTTTGTTATTAGGTGATTAATTTTTGGTGGGGATGTCGCCAGCCCGATGAAAAATCGGGCGCCGCCGCGTCGTTCGTTCCTACCGCCGAAAAGGCGATACCACTACCACCGCTCATCTCTACGCGGCTCCGCCTTGTCGAGCTTGGTCACCTGCGGTGAGTCGCGAATGATCGAAGTTCGATTTTCAGCATGAAGATGAATCATGTATAAAGGATTTAAAGAAATTTCGCTTCCAGGTTTTCAATCTTGACTTTACTGTTTTGAGGTTGCTAGCAGGATTATGAATTTGTTAAGAGATTAAGGGGTGTTTCTTGCCCGTCATATATCATAACTTTATGGACATATGTGATTTAAAAAATGACAAAACCACTAATAACATGGCAACTTTGTTTTTACAAAAAATCGATAATTTACTATTTAACTTTTTTATTGCTCATTTTACTCAATTTAGGTACACCAAAAATCGTGTTTATCCTAATTTTTTGGTGTTTCTTATTGCTCTATTCTTGTGTTTTATTCATTAATTTTAAACCAAATAACATGAGATTTAGCAAAATTTTATTTTTCACCCTTTTAATCTTTATTCTTGGGAGCTGCGAGAAGGAAGAGTTGGAAGTTATCAGTTTCAAACCATCAATTCAATCTACTACTTTAACAGTTGAATTCGATTGGAGTAACATAGAAAATGACTTCTTTGACCTTACAAGAAGTATCGAAAATTCTGATTTAACACAAAGAAACTCCTTACACCCTGGTGTCGTTTCTGTTTTTAACAAAATAGCAAATGATAATGAAATGCATCATTTTGTTGAACATATTTATGAAAAGCTCGGGCAACCGTACTGGTTAGACTCTAAAGTGGCTGGATCAGATATGGAAGGGCACTCTATCGTATTTACCCCTATTTACAATTTTTCAAATAATATTACCGCTTACTTCGTCAGTACAGTAGATGACTCAATTGTCAAAGTCAACATAAGGATTAAACAACTAATTGAAGAAGAGTTTGATAGTAAAACTTACACAAATTCTACTTGTGTAGATTATGTAATGCTGAAGTCTTTTCAATTTGATATGACTTCAACTTTTACTGGACTTGATGAAGATGCCTATTGTGAAGCTTGCTTGAAAGACAAAAATGGAAACCTCTCGAATTCCACTATTGATTACAGATGTAGAAACAATACTAATGAGTGGTGTATAGAGCTCGATTGCGACACAGGATTTCCAACCACTGGTAGCTGGACGAATGGATATGGATCAACTGGAAATGGTGGCAGTGGCGGAAATAGCGGAAATGGAGGTCCTATTGGCGGCACCATTATAATCGGCACTGTAAGCACTGGCGGCACCGTAGTAATACATGGGGGAGGAGGTCCTATTGGGGGTGGTGGCGGAAATCCAGATCCAGAACCAGAACCAACTCCAGATCCAACACCAGAGCCTGATCCAGATCCTTGTATAAAGGTTCTTGTAGGAGATTATTCTGGTATTAAAAGTGCAATGGAGCACTCCATTCAAATTTATAATGAAAGAACTGGAAATATTCAAGAAAAAGACATAATCAATAACAGGGACTGCGACCCTGAAGTAGTATGCAACACTTACAACGTAATTGAGTGTACAAATAGTGAAGGATATTGGGATTTAGTTGAAACCTTAAATTGTATAACTTGTGGGACTGGGCAATCTGGAACATCCTCAAACTTGCAGGCAACATTTAATGCCAATAATTTTACGAATACCTTTTTCGACAATCCGTCTCCTGAATTACAAGAATTAATTTTGCAGGCGGCAGAGGAAAGTAATTGCGAAAACTATAGTGTAGGAGCGATACAAGAATTAATAAATTCATATAATGAATGTGTAATTTCATCCTTGTTAAATAGTGAAAACTTTGATGCTTCTAATTTAAGCGCAGATGCAATGAATGCTTTCCTAGACAGCAACTTTGATGATTTTACAGATGCAATGAATTGGTTAATAATTAATGACCCTGAACTTGCTCAATTAAATGAGGAAATGGCAAATGCCCCTGCATGGATGTGGCCTGTGGTGCGTGAACTGGGCGTAGAACTAATTGTCACTCTACTAAAAAAGAAGCTAAATCTTAATTTATCTGATGAAATACTAGATGCCTTAAATGCGATAAACCAGGGAGACCTTTTTTCTTTTATGGCGGCAGCAATGGATATTATAACAGAAATACACCCTGCAACTAAAGGATTAAAAGCAATTTGGGATGCTTCAATACTTGGCAAAACAGCAATTAATATTTTGGATCGATTTAATGACATGACTACATCGCTAGGAGATGAAATCTTTGAAAAAGTATATTCTGCTATTAATTCTAATGGTTTTAATATTTTGGGAAATTTAACTTTTGGAACGCCAAACCCTCTTAAATCAATTAGGATGCCAGGAAGGTCATTTGAGGATTTTTGGAATTCTCTAGTATCTGTATTTTCTCCAGCTCAAATTTTAGACAATCCTCCAAGATTTCAAATCCCTGGTACAGATATATGGGCAAGTATACATATTTCAACAACTACGGGCGAAATTACAATAAATATAGGTAATGGGATTAAATTTAGATTTTAATTAAATTGGCATATGAAATTTTTATTAGGTTGTGAGATATTTGGAATTAGAAGCACTAAAATGGAAATCTTTAGTAATAATGGAGTAGTAGAGGGAGTCATAATTGACTATAATTCTGAATTACGATTAGTTGATAGTAGTGGCAAAAATAAAGCTCAACTTATAACGATTGAGAGTAAATGGGAGGAATTCGAAGATTATTCTGACAACTTAGAAATAAAATTTAATCAAGGTGGTGAAATTAGTTTTGAACTTCCTGAAATTTCAAATAGGAATAGTCCACCATCTAAATATTATTTTAGTCAAAATTCAGAATCCAATTCTTTTTTCAAAATTAAGGATATAGAAGTCTATGGATACAATAAGACTTTCAATAATCATAATCCAACAAAGCATATTGTTTTATTTTCAAGTTATGGAGATGAACAAATTTTAATGTACCCGATGATGTCTGGAATAGGATTGAAAGTACTAGTTAATAAATATTTTATCGACAATTTTTTTAACCACAGTCAGGGTCATAAGTTGATTTATCTTGCAGATAAATATTCTTTTAGCAAAGTATAAATTTTATATTAACCATCTTAAAAGGGGCTGTATTATAAGTGTAATAAATACTTTGTTTATTCAAAGTTCTATCGGAGAGCTTTTGCAGATATACAATTATAAAGGTCTTATTTTACTTTTGAATAGATATAATTGAAAGTGTTGATTGCTAAAAAACGGTAGCTTTTGTAAACATGCGTAAATCCTCCACGACCTGTGAAATAACAATTGAAATTGGCAATATAAAATTTAGGTTTTGATAAATCAATTATTAGGAAAGAAAGTTGTAGCATTTAAAAGCTCTAGAATCTACATAAACTGTTATGGTGATCGAAATGAGTTAATTTTTTTGGACTATAACAGTCTCATACTTTTAAGTAGCGACAAAAATAATCATTATAGCCCCTTATACTTAAATGGTTATTGGATGGAGCTTGAAAACAGAAATGATGATCTAGGCTTAGAATTGTCCTTAGGTGAAGATCACAATACGGTGAAAAATTTACTAGCATTTTCTCACCTTAAATCTGGCTTCTCTAAAGCGTATAAAAATGGTTTCGTCATTGGCAAAATAGAATTATTCGGATACAAACAGGAGTTTAACTTTTATAAGCGCACTCAACACATAGTACTGTTTCACAGAAAAGATCACGATGATAAAATATTAATAAAAGCAGAGCAAGCTAACTTAGGTATATCTATCACCTTTGATAGTCTAACAATTAAAGACTTTTTTGAAAACAGCCTTAATAGCAACTTGATTTATAATTCAAATACGTACAGTTAAAATAAGATAGTGTTTAAAGTTTAGAATAATGAATTATTAACAATAATCAATGCGTAAAATAAAATACCACTCAAACTTAGGGAGCGTTAACATGCTCCCTAAGCTTTTAAATAAAAAAATAAATATTTGCAGTTTTGTTAATGGACATGTAGACACTATTC
Organism: uncultured Saprospiraceae bacterium; assembly: GCA_937923345.1. Classification (GTDB taxonomy): domain Bacteria; phylum Bacteroidota; class Bacteroidia; order Chitinophagales; family Saprospiraceae; genus JALZVN01. The sequence goes on along the minus strand of CAKZVJ010000214.1, from coordinate 3,994 downwards.
ATTCTCATGATAATGACTGTGAAATAATAGTGCAAGGAAACAAATTTGTTTTGGGATTTTGCGACTATGGCATCAAAACTACAACAGGTAAAGTAATAGAAATTAGAACCACAAGAAAAAATTTAAGCTATGACATCAACACAGTGGATGAAAAAATTATCTCCTATAAAACCTTCTCAATACCTACAGAGTATCACGTCTCTGTAATAAAAAGGCTTTACGAAAACACAACACCAACTAATATCAATGTATTCCAAAAAACATTGATTAAATGTATTTTTTATGGATATGATATAAAGAAAGTAATACCTGAATTTCCAGATGAACCTGATTCTGAACAATATGATATAGATTTGAAATTTATACATTCTGTGGTACTAATTTTCAAAGAAAATCTTGTTTTAGTACTGGATATCGACTGTATCGATTCGATTAATAATTTCGTGCATCTGCATATTCAAAACTATGATAATTATGAAAAAAGATTTGTACAAGAAAGATTTCAAATTAGGGATGACTGGGGATATTTACGTTACAATAAGCTCTTTTCATTTGGAGAGGATTAAGAATCTTTTTTACTTCTACTCTTAATCATATATTTGACACAGTTTCTAATCGTCCACATCATGAGATTAATACACATCGTATTCTTTTTTCTTTTCTCAATAGGCTTAACCGCCCAATCTGACAAACTGCTCTCCATCAAGCAGATGAAAAAAGATATGGCAGAAATGCTGGCCGTCGTAGAGGCGCATCCAGATCCTTTTACCCATATTCCTGAGCAAGAATTCATGGATGCTTACAACAGTGAAGTAGCTAGTATCACTCAGGAGGTGAATACGCTTGATTATTACAAAAAAGTAGCTAGAATAGTAGCGCTCATTCGGGATGGCCATAGCAGTGTACGAATGCCAGCGGGATGGATTGCAAAAAAGAGAAGACAGCATGGTGTTTTTCCCTTATCCTTTTATCTCTCCACGGAAGATGAACTATTCGTGCTCAAAAATTATGGAGATGTTGATATTCCTTTGGGAGCCAAAATTACCAAAATAAATGATTTGCCTGTATTAGATTTTTTGGCAGCTATTGATCCTTATATTTCTTACGAGAAAAAGAGTCTTAGGAATACGCTTATTGATGATGATATAGAGTTTTATTTCTATTTGGTCTTTGGACATTCTAACGATATCAAACTACAGTACAACTTTGGAACAGAAAAGGAAATTACTGTTTCAAATATTTCGCTGTCTCAATGGGGGAGCAATTATAAAGACACGCGAGAAGAGAGCGATGCTGCAATTGTGAAAGGTGAACCCTATTCGTATGAAAATCTCGGGCATGGTACTGGTATCCTTAAAATTTACTCATTCTTCGCTCGTGACCTTGATAACTACGATAGGTTTTTACGAAACACTTTCAAGTCCATTCAAGAAGACAGTATACACTCCCTAATATTAGACGTTAGAGGCAATTATGGCGGCTGGCCCCAGATTTCCTCTAAATTATTTCACTATTTAACTGAGTATCCGTTCAAAACTTTTGCACAAAATACGCTAAAAGTCAGCAAGGCCTATCGAGAATACTTCTACGAGCTATATCCTGATTTGAGACATGAGAACTATGTATTTCCTGGGCACTTGCATAGTATCGATTTGGATGCTATCATGAGAGACAAAATCGGATCATTCAAAACAAGAGACTTTATCTATAACGAGCTCCCTAAAACTAGAAAATACGAATTTGATGGAGATTTATATTTATTGACCAATAGAGATTCTTACTCTGCGGCTTCTTCCTTTGCCGCAACTTTTCAATGTTACCAAATGGGAACAATTATCGGCGTTGAAACTGGCGGAACAAAAATTTTCAGAGCAAATGCAATGCATAAAAAATTATCCAGGTCCGCAATTAATGTAAACATGTCTACCTCCAAAGTACTTTGCGCCTGCTACAATGAAGAATTTGAGGGGGTCACTCCAACTATAGCATACTCCCCCTCCATCAACGAACTCGTCTCTGATATGGACACTCATCTTTTGTACACTCAGAGAATCATCAAGATGGTGCAGAAAAAGAAGGAGGAGGAAATGGATAACTAGTAAGTTTATTTCAACAGCAAAGTGAGTTAATAAAAATTTATTTTCACACAAAATTATTAGCGCATGTTTAATTGGCTAAAAGAAAGATCCGAAAAGAAAAAGGAAGAACGTCTCCGAGAAAAATATAAGAAGATATATGAACGTGATCCAAGTCTTCCTATAAATTTTGGATACAACAATTCATGGATTGTGGTCAAGTCGAATAAAGCCGAACAAGTATCCGCATTCCTCGACATCAATCTCCAGCAAACCTGCAACTGGATTGAGGGTAAAATAAAAGCACGTGAAGGAGATGTTTTTATTACGCCTGCTATCAAAGGCTGGGTCATGATAAATAGCTTTTCACTCCATGGCCTAAAAAAGAACGAAACCACTCTAACATCCTCCTTACTTGAGCAACTGAGTCAACGGTTTAGAGAAGCTCACTTTTATGCAAATTGGAGTTCATCTAGTTATGCCGAGTGGGCTAAATATGAGCATGGAAAGGTAATAAGACTTTATCAGATAGCAGATTCCCAAGGATTCGAATATGGTGAACCAACAGAAGAAGAAAAACAATGGAAACTTATAAAGCCCAGCGGCATGCCTGAGTTAAGCGATGAAGAATATGACACCTACACCTACCCCTCTTTTGATGAGATGGCCATTATCTTAGAATCTTGGAGCCTCAATCCAATGACCATAGAAGATATGAAGGACATATCCACAAAAGGCTATTACTGCTCCATCAAAGAACTAGAAAAAAGCGCATAATCCCTACTGTCCAAAGTCATAGCCCAAGCCCACAAATACACCAGTTCGCCCTCCGCCAAAGTCGTGTATGAAATTTACTGTATCATCTGGAAATGTAATGGCAGTATTGTATACAGAGACTATTTCAGAAGCTTGATCAAAAGTAATCCCAAATATCATATCCAATGGAAACTTCTTGAATGCTAATAAATAATTAATCTCTAACTCTGGAGCCACTACAAACTTAGAAGAGGATGCTATCGTCGGTGTTACGGTATAGCTTATATTTTCTCCCCTGGCATCTGAAAACTCAGCTCTAGATATAGTCCTATTTTGTTTTGGATAAAATATTCCTTTCCCTCCCAAAGAAAAATTGAATGAATCATCTTTTCCAATAGGGACGTCATAGCGTAGCCCTGCATGACCAGAAGCATAAGACACCTTGTGCTGTTGCCGGAATAAGTTTGATCCAACTAATGAACTTGTATTATTGAGGCCTTCTCTTATGATCAAACTTGACCAGAAGTAATTGACGCCATAAGAGAGACTTCCATATACAGAGATACTTTGAATCAACTCTTTTACATATCGTATCTGCACTTCTGGATTAAGCCTATCAGAATAATAAAAAGATGTTTGAGTAGGTCCAGTAAAAAAGAATCTGGAATCGGGCTCAAGTGGCACACGGCCGCTAAACACTTGACCAATTATCTCTATAGAAGATTTTTTCTTTATTTCATCCTCTTGAGACAACAGGTCTGGGATGATAGTCAAGCAAAAAAACATAACTAGTAGAAAGGTGATGGTTTTCATTTTTGTTTATTAAATTTTCATTTAAAAAAAGCACTCGCTTCTATTACTCTATGCCGGCAAGCCTCTTGATTTTTGGCTACGAAGGGATGTTCATAAATATCATATTTCGTTGAGATAAAACATTCTACATCTTAAGATCTCTAAATGATCACACCATTTTTAATACTATTGCTTTAAAAACGGGGTGATTCTTTGACACAATTTGTCATGATTTTTAAAAGAAAATCACGCCAAATTGGTTCTTGCCTCGTTAATTCCCAGGGTTGCCACCCTGGGCTATAGTATTATCACCCCCCGAAAAAAATCGGGGCAAGCTCTCCGGGGTTCTTCTCTTACTTCTGAACATCCCT
>CAKZVJ010000213.1 GCA_937923345.1 uncultured Saprospiraceae bacterium | reverse complement strand
AGGGGAAGCGCAGCGCTTGACTTTTCACAAGGCGCATGACCACAAGGCGGTGTGGAGTAAGGATGGGTCTACCCTGGCCTTCGCGTCTAATCGCTATGGAAATTTTGACATCTATACCATGGATGCGGATGGTGGGGAGGCCAAGCGCTTGACCTATCACTCCAATAATGAGGAGCCGTATAGTTTTTCGAATGATGATGCGCGGGTATATTTTGGAGCGATTCGTCAGGATGATGCTGCGCATCGGCAGTACCCGCATCGTTCGCAAACGGAGCTGTATGCCGTAGCGGCGGATGGGGGTAAGGTGGACATGGTGTTTACTTTTCCAGTGGAGGATATTGATATCAATGCGGCGGGGACGCAGTATTTGTATCATGATAAAAAAGGGGGCGAGGACTACTGGAGGAAGCATCAGAATTCTTCTATCACTAGAGATATTTGGTTGTATGATGTGGTGGCGGATACGCACACGATGATCACCGATACGGATACGGAGGCCAGGTCACCGATCTTTGTCGATGCGTCTAGTTTTTATTATTTGGGGGAGCAGGATGGCCAATTTAATGTGTACAAAAAATCTCTTGATGGTGCTCGTACGGATGAGAAGTTGACCAACTATACGATGCATCCTGTGCGGTTTTTGAGTTATGGAGGCAGTACGATTTGCTATGGGTATCACGGGGATATCTATACGATGCGAGAAGGGGGTGAGGCAAAAAAAGTCGAGGTGAGGATCAAGACACAAGATGTGGACAATAATGATAAGTTTATTTCTATCAGAGGTGGAGTGAACGAAATGGCGGTGTCGCCGAATGGAAAGGAAATAGCTTTCATCGCTAGAGGCGAGGTGTTTGTGACTTCTGTGGATGAGGCGTACACGAAGCGCTTGACGAATACGCCCGAGCGAGAGCGCTTTGTCACTTGGGGCCCAGAAGGAAAATCAGTGGTGTACAGCAGCGAGCGCAACGGAAAGTGGAGTGTGTACAAGTCAGAAATATCGCGTAAGGAGGAGCCGTTTTTTTATGCGGCTACTTTGATCAAAGAAACGCCGGTATTAGAAAATGGCAATGATAATTATCTGCCGAAGTATTCTCCGGATGGTAAGCAATTGGCATTTATCGAAGGGCGTAGAACGCTAAAAGTAATTGACTTGTCGAGCAATAAAGAGACGGTCTTGTTGACGCCGGATGATTTGTTTCATATGCGAGATGGGGACAAATATTTTACTTGGAGTCCGGACTCGAAGTGGTTATTGGTGGAGTGGGATCTGTTGCTCAACAATAGCGAGGTGCTCTTGATGGCGGCGGATGGATCGAAGCGCGTCAATCTCAATGATAGTGGATATTATGACTATTCGCCAAAGTGGGTGAATAATGGCGAGCAGATGTTGTGGTTTAGCAATAAGAATGGATTGCGCTCTTATGCGACGAGTGGTCGCTCTGAGGCGGATGTCTATAGCATGTTTTTTACGCAGGAGTCTTGGGACAAATTTAATCTGTCTAAGGAGGACCTAAAGCTGCAAAAGGAAGTCAAAAAAGAATTGGACAAAGCGAAGAAAGAGGCAGAGGAAAAAACGGATAAAAAGAAAGATAAGAAGAAGAAAAAAGGCAAGGAGGAGAAGAAAGAAGAGGCATTGACTTTTGACTGGGAGCGCATGAAGGATCGTACGAAGCGCTTGACGATTCACTCTTCGAGCCTGGGGGATGCGGTCTTGTCGAAGGGAGGTGATACGTTGTACTATCTATCGAGATTTGAAGATAAGATGAATCTATGGAGCACCAATCTGCGGACCAAGGAAACAAAGATGGTCTTGAAGTTGGGCGCTAACTTTGGTAGCCTGGAGTGGGATAAGCAAAGAAAGAATTTGTATTTATTGTCTAGCGGTACCATCTCTAAATTGGATCTTGGTAAGGGTTCGAAAAAGGGGGTGAAGATCACTGCTGAAATGGAGTTTGATGTGGCGGCGGAGCGTAAGGCGATTTTTGATCACGTGTGGATTAGGACCAATGCTATTTTTTATCACCCAGATTTTCATGGTATAGATTGGGACTTGATGAAAAAGGAATATGAGCCTTTGGTTTCGGAGCTGGGCAATTCTTATGAGCTGACGGAGTTGCTGTCTGAGATGTTGGGCGAGCTCAATGTGTCGCATGCAGGCGCGCGCTATCGAGGTGGCGCTGTGGAGAATGCGGACGCGACTGCTTCCTTGGGTATTTTTATGGACTATGCGCATAGCGGTGATGGTATCAAAATAGCGGAGATTATCTTGGGTGGCCCGCTGGATAAAGCCAAGTACGATATAGGCCCAGGTACGATCATCGAGAAAATCGATGGCGTGACGATTGACAAAAATCAAGACGTGGCGAAGTACCTCAATCGAAAAGCGGGTCAGTTCACCTTGCTAGATATCCTGGATCCCAAGACAAAAAAGAGAACGAGCATAAGGGTGAAGCCGATAAGTCTAGGCGCAGAGAATCGCTTGCTGTATCAGCGCTGGGTAAAGCGCAACGAAAAAGAGGTGGCAGAGAAAAGCAATGGTCAGCTAGGATACGTTCACATCCCTGGTATGGGCGACGGTCCGTTTAGGAGTATCTATCAGGACATGATGGGTAAGTACTTGGATAAAAAAGCGGTCGTGGTAGATACTAGATTTAATGGGGGTGGAGACTTGGTGGCGGATCTGGCGATGTTCTTTACGGGTGTTCCTTTTATCACTTATGAGACGGAGGCCAAAGTGGTAGGCGGCGAGCCGACTTCTAGATGGACAAAGCCGACTTTGGTTTTGTTGAATGAGGCGCAGTATTCGGATGGGCACTGTTTTGCCTGTGGCTATGATGATCTCAAGATCGGGAAGACGGTCGGGATGCCTGTGCCGGGGACTTGTAGTTTTGCGGGTTGGGAAGGCCTGCCGGATGGTAGTGTGTGGGGCGTGGTTCCCGTCAGTGCCAAAGACATAGATGGCGAGTGGATGGAGAACAATCAAACGGAACCGACGGTCAAGGTGAAGAATATGCCTGGCTTTATTGATAAGGGGATTGATCAGCAACTGCTGAAGGGGATAGAGGTGTTGATGGAGGATGTGAAGTAGAGGGAGTAGATCTTCTTGATGAAACTAATCTGGAATCTAGAATAAATTTCGGCATTTAAAGATTTAGTGTCGTAAGCGTTAAGAAAAGTCGTAAGCAAGCTTTATGGTCGAGCAAACGAATGCTAGGCAAAAAAGACAGCGTACAACGTAGGGGATAATAATTAAATGAAAAGTCTACCTTAAGGCGAGTTTTAAGCTTGTAGACTTTTTAGCTTACGTAAACGTTAAGAATCTTTACAGCCGAGAGGTTTTTGTTACTTTTTTACGGGAAAAAAGTAAGTGAAAGAACAGCAGTCGAGGATAGAATACTAGTAAAATAGTCGTGAAAAACTTGTATTTTGTCGTGAGAATTTTAAGAGTAGTTTTTATTTGTGTTTAAGATATTCCACCGCCAATCGATATCCATCCAATCCTAATCCTACAATCGAGCCCATCACCTTTTCACTAATCAAAGAAGTTTTGCGAAATTCTTCGCGGGCATGCACATTGCTGATGTGTACTTCTACTACTGGACTGCTTACCGCAGAGATGGCATCTCTAATGGCCACGGAGGTATGCGTATAGCCTCCAGCGTTGAGTATGATCCCCTGCGATGTAAATCCGACTTTCTGTAGCTCATCTATAATCAAGCCTTCGACATTGCTTTGAAAATAATCTATCTGGATATCTGGATACTGAGTGCGCAATTGCTCAAGATACTCTTCAAACTTTTGGCCTCCATATACTTCTGGTTCGCGTGTGCCGAGGAGATTTAGATTGGGTCCGTTGATGATGTGTAGGTGCATGTTGCTAAAGTAGAGAATTGGGAGGGGAATTGTGGTAGGATGGTCTTTATATTTTTGAGCCAGACTTATCTAGGGCAATTTTCTGTTATTTTACATTTCTTTTTCTGTCAGTTCTCTCCCCCATTCACATGCCAAGTGATATGATTATATCTATCATCATCAATTGCATCTTTATTATTTTCAACTACTTCGAATACTTTATTTTTTAATCCATCTGGACAATGTACAAAAACGAGTAAGCTATTTTTGCCGCATTCACTGTCGATTGTGTTTAGGCTGTCTATGCCAAATACTTCGATTAGTCTTATGATATGCAGGGTGTTTAGGCTGTCGATTCCCTTCTGAATCTTCCATGTGGCGTCGATATCATTTAGTTCTTTTCTTGATAATGGTCTTTCTAAACTTGTAGCTTCATTCCATATTTCAGATTTGAGCTCTGTATCAATACTTGAAGCATCACCTAGCCCTCTGGCATATCCCTTAGATTTCATAATGGAGTCTACTAGTGGATAAAATTGGCCAGCTAGTTTTGTTTTGCGCAGGTCTTGATCTCTGGCGGCGATTTCTTTTACGGAGTCGCAATCCAATCTCAGATTAGCATTTGGGTTTTCATGCTGGCAGGATAGAAATGATAGGGTTAGGAAGAGGGCTAGACAATGATAATTACAGTTCATTAATTATTTGGAGTATTTTCTTATAAATTAAATTTTTATTTGAGTTTATAACTAGTACTTCGTCCTCCTGCTGCCTCCTTGACTAGAATGTTCTTATAAATCAAGTCTTGAATGTCTCTGATTGCTGTATCCTTTGAGCATTTATTTATTTTGGCCCATTTGGATGAAGTTAACTTACCTTTGAACTCATCTAGCAACATATTAATTATTCTAGATTGTCTTTTATTCAATCCTTTTGCACTGTGTTTTTTCCAGAAATCATGTTTAAATAAAACCTTGGCAAGGGTCTCTTCAGATAGATGTAGCGCCCCTTTGAGGCTATTCAAAAACCAAATAAGCCACTCTGTAATATCTACATTGCCTTTTTGCGTCTTTTCTAAAATGTTGTAATATGACTTTCTTTCATTTCTGATTTGGGTTGACATACTATAAAAACGTTGTTTGGTATTTTCAGATTTTGACAAAATCATATCTGTTATAGCTCGAGCTATTCTTCCATTACCATCTTCAAAGGGATGGATGGTCAAAAACCAAAGATGGGCTACCCCTGCTTTTATTACTATATCTAATTCCAAATCTTTATTAATCCACTTCAGGAAATATTTCATTTCACTATTGACCTCAGTTGCTGCGGGTGCTTGAAAATGAACTTTCTCTTTTCCAATAGCTCCAGATACAACTTGCATTGGACCTGTTGAATCATCTCTCCATTGTCCTACTTTGATTTTATACATTCCACTCCAACCCGAAGGAAAGAGGGATGAGTGCCATGCCAGTAGTCTTTTTTTGGTCAATTTCTTGTCGAAATTTTGAGTTGCATCTAGCATCATATCGACAATACCATCCACATTACGATCACTATCCACTAGTCCAGATATTTCAATTCCTAATCTTCTTGCTATTGATGACCTTACTTGATTCTTACTCAAGATCTCACCTTCGATCTCACTTGATTTAATTATATCTTGCGATAAAGTTTCTAGACCTGCTTCATTCCTCAGGTCAAATCCAAGAGACTCCATCCTCCCTAATAGCAGACCTTGTAAATTTCTTACTTCTCCTAAAAGTGGCAATAGTTTCTCAGCATTCCATTCGAGATTAGGCCATTGTTTACTATGATATATATAATTTATTCGTTGCATTATGTGCAACGAATATACAGCTTATTCGTCGCATATGCAATGCAATACTTATAAGACAAAAATTTTATTTTTTGTTTAAGCCCGTACTTTTGGTCTGCATCACCATTTAAACATATAATTTTTTATTCTGTTTTCATCATAATGCGATCAATATGCAAATAGTCACTAAGACTTGGATCAACGAATATCGATTTACCAGTATTTAGATTCTTTATTTCATTGAAATCGTGATCTTTAAAAAATGGACTCTTTAAATATGGATGGATGTTGACGCCAAATAATTCTAATTTTCCGATCTTATGTTCAGCTTTTAATTCACTCTGTAAATTGTTTTCCTTTATAATGTAGTTCACGATTGAGTTGAACATAGAGGCATAGCCCACACAATTCGCCTTTCCAATATGAATAAGTTGGTTGGGATTGCTTATGGCATTCTTAGTTGTGAATTTCAGTTGTTCATTCGTTATTTCGGTAGCTATCTTAGCTATTTCTCTTGAGTCAATTGCTTTGTATGAACTACTTGATTTTATCTTACTGATAAGATTTTGATTTGTGATTTGGATTTCTGGTCTGGTGCCTACATCAGAATATTTAATTAGCAATCTGTATATAGACCCTCTACATAGAATTAGAAAGAACAGAATTAAACTGATAATTTTGAGAGATTTTTTCATATCTAGTTTTGTTTGCGGAAAGATGATATACACTTGTTATCAACGAAGGAGAATGTAACATTATTTCTATTGTCAAACTAAAGCCTTATTATTTTAGCTTCCATCTTGTT
>CAKZVJ010000212.1 GCA_937923345.1 uncultured Saprospiraceae bacterium | reverse complement strand
TGTGAAATGATCGGAATCTCTGTTGAAGATAGAATCTTTACTCAGGTAGAAGATGCTTGTTATAAGATCGAAAGAACGTATACAGTAATCAATCACTGTATAGTTGATAATCCATCTGTTGGTGGATTTACTGATCTTGGTACACCATTACCAATACCAAGAACATTTAGAGATGATGACGGATTCTTCCAGTATACTCAAATCATTAAAGTTAATGATGACGTTGCTCCTACGGTAGACTTTACTGCACCAGACCCATGTGATTTCACAGATGGCTGCGAAGGCATGCTTACATTGACTGCTACAGGCGAAGATGATTGTGCTGATATAGCTGACTTGACTTTCTCTTGGAAGATTGATGCTGGTTCTACTGGTGTATTCGAATTAGAAGGGTCAGGTGCTGACGCTTCTGGAACTTATCCATATGGTGATCACATCATCAAGTGGACGGTAACGGACGGTTGTGGAAACGCAACTACTGAAGAATTTGAATTCTCTGTTCAAGATTGTAAAAACCCAACTCCAGTTGCTCAGGGTGTAAACACCGTAGTAATGAACGACGGTAGTTGTGTAGAAATTTGGGCTAACGATCTTCTTGAATATGCTGAAGATAACTGTACAGAAAGGACTGTTGAAGAATGGAATGACAACGCAAGAGTAAGAATTGAAGGATCTAACGCTCCTTTAGCAACTGCTATTGAAGTGTGTTGTGAGGATATACTCTTTGGCGGTGTCAACGTAGAAGTATGGGTTGAGGACGAAGCTGGAAACGCTGATTTCGTATTTGTATTTGTAGAAGTTCAAGATAACGGAGGCAACTGTCCTACTACTGGTACAGGTTCTAGCTTATTAGCGGGTAGAACGGCTACTGAAACGGGTAACAATGTACAAGATGTATCTGTATCTATCGACGGTAACGTTGTTATGACGGATGCTGCTGGTGTTTACTCTTCACAAGAGCCAATTAACGAGATGTACAACGTTACTCCTGAGAAGTTAGACAATTTCCAAGAGTACCTATCTACTTTAGATATTGTTTTCATGGCACAGCACATCTTACAGGTCAATGAGTTGACTACACCGTATCAGCTGATTGCGGCGGATATAGATGCTGATGGAGACATTGATATTTTCGATATGGTCGAGTTGAGGCAGGTTGTTTTATTCGCTATTACAGATGGCTTCTCAAATAATACGTCTTGGAGATTTGTTGACGCAGACTACACCTTCCAAAATCCAACCGCTCCTTGGGCTGAGAACTATCCTCAGTACATCGATGCGATGTTGAATACTGATTTGATCAACGAAGATTTCGTAGCGATTAAGATTGGTGATTTGGATGGTTCTGCTGCTAGCAACTTCCACGCCCTAGAAGAAAGAAGCTTCCCTACTACCTTGACGATGAACGTTGATGATATTGAAATGACAGCTGGTAACACATATAAAGTTGATTTCAGAGCTTCTGATTTCAAGGATATCACTGGATACCAGTTCACCATGAGCTTTGATAAAAATGCTGCTGACTTTATTTCAGTAGAGGCAGGCGCATTGAGTGTAGACGAAAGCAACTTTGGATTTACGATGCTAGATGAAGGTATCATCACTACCTCATTCACAGAAATGGGTAGAAGCATAAGCATAAATGATGATGAGGTTTTATTCTCTATCAACTTTACTGCGCATACTGATGCTACCTTACACAATGTATTAAGCTTAACCAACCAATATACCTTGGCAGAAGCTTATAACACTGCGCATCAGCTAAGCGATGTGAAGATTGCATTCAACCATGCAGGTTTGGTTACAACTACTGGTGGAAAGTTTGAATTGTTTCAGAACAAGCCAAACCCATTCAGTGAGACTTCGACGATAGGATTCAACTTACCAGAAGCAAGTACCGCAGTATTGCGAGTATATGATGTGTCAGGTAAAAACTTGAAAGTGATTACAATAAATGCCACAAGAGGTTACAATGAGATTAACATCAATCGTAACGATCTTGGTGCTGCTGGAGTACTTTACTATCAGTTAGATACGGACACAGATTCAGCTGTTAAGAAGATGATTGTTTTAGAATAGGTTACAGGTATGACAGTTTATGAGGCACCATCCTTGATTGGGTGGTGCCTTTTTTTGTGTATGATTATTAGGTTTGCAGGTCCTACAATACCTAGATCCAATCGACGTATCCTTCTTCCAGCGGGTATACTAGCGCAAGTGATGTTTTTTAATCGTATTTTTTATTTGGGCGTGCCTACGGGCGAGCTATCCACTATACACTGCACGCTATAGCCATATGGCCTATAGTCGCCTGTTGTCTCGCCTCGTAGAGTCGAGCCTTCCAGATCTCCTTAGGCCATGATGCCTCTATCGCACAGCGTGCCGTTTCTATCTCTCACGCAAGAGGGCTTAGTGTTGGATATTGTATTATCGCTCCGATATGCATATGGTGTCTATCAATAATCAAGCGGTCGTTTTTGCAATAAGCAATCCAGTACTCCGTTTCGATATTATGTTTACTGACTATCCGTTTGCCTTGTCGTACAAAAGAGTTCAAATACTTTAAGATTCTGTAATAAAATATTGGGATTACAACTGGATATTTAGGTTCCATTTAGTTTTTTTTTGATTTTTATTAAGGGTGAAATTATAAAACTAGAATAAATATCGACTTTTAAAGATTTAGTGTTGTAAGCGTTAAGAAAAGTCGTCAGAAGGCTTAACTGTTTGAGTCAAACGTACAGACAGACAGTCGAACAAGCATTCCGTTATTACTTATCATTAGGGGTGAAAAAGTATCTATAACGAGTTTTAAGCCTTCAGACTTTTTAGCTTACATAAGCGTTAAGAATCTTTACAGTCGAGAGGTTTTTGGTTCTTTTTTACGGGAAAAAAGAACGTGAAAGAACAGCAATTAAGAATAGTTTATTAGAAAAAATTTCATTCTGAAATGACAAACTTGATGTTTTGACTTCCGAAAATCAAATTTAGTTGACAATGTAATGAATTGCCTAGTAAAGTAAAGATTGGGGAGCCAGTGGCAAACGGAATATTATAATTTTACTGTAAAATATGAAAATATTCATTTTATATTTAAGACTTTGACCCAACGGAATCTATGGGAACTACGTCTCAATGTATAGCTATATTTTTATAGCTCTTTAATACTTGGTATATTAGAGAATCGACAATAAACTGCTAACTTAGATAAGACCAATGAAAAACGCCACACTCTTACTATTTCTTTGCTTTACTTTTTGGGGCGCTTTGATAGCACAACAGAGTGAAATTCACAAGGGAGAACAAATCGTATTTTTGAAGAATGGAATCACCTTACAGGGAGTGCTTGAAGAAGTAAATCGTAAAAAGGTTCGAATATCAACATCTGGAAACAGTTTTACGATTAAGAAAAACCAGATAAAGCAATTGGTGCCAGCAGATATTTATAGTGAGGCACTCATGGAGACTACAGAATCCATTGTGATATTTGAAGGTAAGGATTGGCTGAAAGCAGAAATACTAGAGGTTTCTCAAAAGTCTGTCTTACTGAAAAGTGATGGAGTATTGAAACGAATTCGAAGATCACAAATATTTAAGATTTATCCTACTAGTCAAAAATTTGAAGACGCTGAAGAGTTGTCAAAGAAAGCAGATGCGTTTTCCCAACTAGATATTCTAGACTTAGGTATTGAAACCAAGCGACGGAAAAAAGGTGGATTGTATAATATCTCCTCCATTTTGATTAAGCCACGCTTGACTTTTGCTATTAGTGGTCTCGGATTTCAGCATACGGTAGGGTATAGATTCAGTCCTTATTTTGGATTGGGTTTATATGTAGGGGTGACAAAGTATGGTGCAGATTTAGGCTCTTTATTTTCCCGTGAAAGAAATGGATTTTGTATAGATTTTTGTTCGTTCGCACCAGACTTTATGACAGTGTCCTCCGGCTTATCTCTCAGAGGTGAACTTAACCGAAGGAAAATCCGACCTTATTACAATATTGATTTTGGTATCAATAAAGGCATTAGATCGCAAGAGGTAAAGGAGTTAATTGAACTATTTGAAAATAGCACTGACTTGGTATATGATAGAGAAAATTCTACATGGAACCCGGGCTTTTTAGTCCAGCCCTCTATAGGAATGCAAATAAATGGAAGGTCACTAACGCTATTGCTTGATATCGGATTCCAATTTTCGAATGTGAATTATGAGACTGATTGGCTAGACGTTAGAGCTGATCAAACCTTTACCTTGCTCAATAATTTTGAAGAAATAAGAGGATTTATTTTTAGAGTGGGGATATTGCTCTAATTTTTATGTGATAAAAGTAGTTGTTGCACCCAACGGTTTCCAGTAGGTATCCGTCTTTATATAGAAACAACGCTATTTTGCTATTTAACCTATCTATATATCTGAGAGTCAACTGTTGCCTAGGATTGTAGAAAAACTAAAGTCAAATGATAAAACCAATATTCTTCCTTATTCTCAGCATTATTGCTTGTGGTGATTTAGTAGCGCAGCAAAATGATGCACCATTGGACTTGGGTCCAGAAAATGATCACCTAAACAAATCAAAAATATATAATATCTTTCAATTGGGATTATCTCGCAATATAGATTCGCCTAATATTGCTATTGGCTCTTCAAAATTGGGAAACAGCTTAGGTGTTCAACATACCATTGGCTACCGTGTAAATCAGTTTTTTGGTGTTGGCTTATACTCAGGATTTACGAAGTATTCTGTTGTCAGTCTCAGATTTTCCGAAACTGACCCAGATTTTATGAAGATTCAATATAGTTTTCAGGGGGTTGTTACCTCTCACAATAATATTGCGGCCGGATTAGCCATAAGGGGTGAACTTAGTCAAAGAAAGATTAGACCTTACTATAGCGTTGGATTTGAATTCAATAGAATGTTAAGATCTAGAAATTTAAAAAATAATATAGAATTGCATGGCAATAACCTTGGTCTTGTGTTTGATGAAACTGCATCTAGACTAAGCTGGGGACACATGTTTAACCCTTCCTTCGGGATACAAGTACAAATGAAATCTATGGACATTGTATTTGATTTAGGATACCAAGCAGGGAAAATAGATTA
Source organism: uncultured Saprospiraceae bacterium (assembly GCA_937923345.1). GTDB lineage: Bacteria > Bacteroidota > Bacteroidia > Chitinophagales > Saprospiraceae > JALZVN01. Next base: position 21,995 of record CAKZVJ010000212.1, on the reverse strand, counting down.
TGACAATGGGCAATTTATTAATAGTAGCAATACCTTTCTTGCTGGGACGACCAAAGATAAGTTTGGTGGGTTTGTTTTTCGGATAGGGCTATTGCTTTAGTGACTTTTAATGCCCTATTAATCAAAAAAAGTATGAAAAATTATATTCTATTATGTTTATTTTTTCTCAGCATTATAGCTTGTGGTGAGTTTCTAGCTCAGCAGAATAATATTGACCTTAGTGTACAAAACGTTTTTTGGATATCGGAGTCACATTGCACAACGTGCTTACAGAAATAAAACAAAATTAAAGGATGGTATTGCGTGTAGACCAAATGCTGTAGTGTATTTTGAAAATCAATTTAATTGGACAGATGAAAAATTATATTTTAATAAGCATCCTTTTTTTGGCTTCGCTTTCTATGATGGGTCAAAATGATTCAAGTATTGGACAGGTCACTGTATTGATGCAAAATCAATCCAGATTCACTGGCTCTTTAGAAAGCGAGCAAACTAATAAAATAGAGCTGAAAGTAGATGGAGAAATCTATGTCATAAAGAAGAGGGATATCATTGCTATTATTCCAAGTGAAATGCTAGCAGCGAGTTTAGAGAATGGGGTATTGAAAATGGATCTCATATTGCTAAACAGTAAAGTGTGGATTTCAGGTGAAGTTTTAGAAATAGGGTCGAACGTTATTTATCTCAAAACAGATAGTGGAACTCATATTTTGAAATCCAAAGATGTAAAGAAAATCTATCTCAAAGGCCAAGAAATATCTTTGCTTGCTAGGTCTAATGATAAGGGTCAGTTTACAGAGCCTACAATAGTTGCAAAGCTTAAGAGGCAATATGTAAAGGATGGGTTTTATCATATTATCTATGGAGATTTAATTTTTGATAGTGGATTAGGGGCGCAATATCATTTTGGATACCAATTTACCAAGAACATCGGATTAGGTCTAGGTCTTGCTTATTTTGAAACATTCAGCCCTGATTTCTTTGATGATCCTAGTCTCATACCGCTATTTGTAGAAGCTAGAGGTTATATGTCTGATCGGAAAACGAGTGCCTACTATAATCTGGCTATTGGTGTGACTACGGGAACAAAATTTATAGATGATGTTCCTTTACAGATTACGCCTGGGATATATACTCATCCAGCGATTGGCTACAAAATTGGATCTGATAAGGTAGCTTTTCTGATTGATGTTGGAGCTCAAATTGCGTCTGCAAGGTATGATTTCAACTTTTCAGAAATTAGTGGACAGCCTAATTTTACAGAAGTATTTGAGAGTAATAGCCTAGTCATTAGATTAGGAATAATGTTTTAATTATTTATCAATTGTTATTGAGGAACAAATATAGCGAACAAGAACTCATCAATGGGTGTAAGGAGAATAAGCGTCTCTATCAGGAGGCCTTATTTAGAAAATACTACCCAACGATAATGTCTATGTGCATGAGATATGCAAAGTCGGAGGATGTCGCTATGTTAATCATCAATGATGGTTTTTTAAAAGTGTTTAAGCAAATCCATACTTATAAAGGAGAGGGATCCTTTGAAGGTTGGATAAGGCGCATCTGTTTCAGATGCCTTTCGGATCACTTTCGTAAAGAGAAGTCCTACCTCTCCTTTATGGTCTTTGATGAATTTGAAAAGAAGGATAGTACCAATGCCTTAAACAACATCTACTACGAAGAATTAATTGGTCTATTAGAAAGATTGCCTTTCGCTTCAGCGAGAGTATTTCGATTGTATGCTATAGAAGGTTTTAAGCACAGAGAAATCGCTGAACTGCTACAAATCTCAGAAGGAACCTCTAAGTGGCATTTATCAGAAGCTAGAGCTGCACTAAAAGAGATATTGTTAGGGCAAAAAGAAAGATTGAATTATGGAAGATAATTTTGCAAATAAAAAATCAGTCGATCAGGCATGGAGTGCCATGAAAGACATCCTTGATAAGGAAATGCCGGTCAAAGAGGAGAAGGTAAGGCTTCCGTTTGTTCCTTTGTTTTTAGGTGTCGTACTATTGCTTTGTATGAGCTTTGTATTATACTTTTCATATTCACGAAGTACACCCGCACCAATACAAAAAGAAAAATATATACCCGCTGAAGTGTCTAAGGAAATTGTTGTTCATGATTCTGCTAAAACCAAAACGAAAAAAATCCAAAGCGCCGCAAAGACTATATCTAACCAAGAAGACCCAACTACCCAAAATAATACGGGAATCAAAACTCCAAAAAGTAGCTTTTCAAATAAGCTAAGTGTAGCTAATTCCCCAACCACTAAACATACGAAAAATATAAGCCAAAATGTTGTTGCTATCCAGGAGGGTAAACAAGTCATAACAGTGAATAGGAAGAGCCTGTCCTTGGGCGGCAACAGCCAAAATAAACAAGTAATAAATCCTCCAGTGAGTAATACTAGCATATCTTTTGTTGACTGGAATAATCACAGTAGCGAGTCCATTGCGCCATCTGAGGTGCTGCTATCGAAGACTAAATTTCCAGAAGTGGTGACTACTTTAGCGATAAAGCCGACAAATGTTGCTTCCGCAGTATCAGAGATACATACCAAAATCAAGCCTTTTACTTATGCGGATAGGTTTAAAAATGCACAGCTTGAATGGGCAATCAACATCTATGCAGCTCGTCGTCTAATTGAAAATAATAACGAATTCAACACTGGTAGAAACGCATTTGGTTATCTCGGTGGGTTTGATATTTTATTTACAATGCGCATAAATAAAGATTGGCGTATGGGAAGTGGTCTAGGGTATAAGTTATCTACTGCCACTTTTGGTAGTTGGACAAATACTTCTAGCGGGGGGTTGAGTTTTATTACTGACGATAATGCTTTTGCAGAACTTGGTTTTTCGGATGTACTTTCAATATCAGCGAGTTCCTTCTATAGAGGCCCTAGCACTCAATTTGTCTCCATTCCAGTCTTTGTGGAAAGAAGACTGAGTAAGAAGTGGTATGCAGAAGCAGGCCTTAGATACAATCAAAAAATTGGGAACTATAGGTCAGTTGTCTTTAAGGAGATTCTGAAGAGTAATGTGGATTTTTACTTGACGCCTAGTTTTGCTTTTTCAAAGCGATGGTCACTCGGCTTGATGCTACAATATAGTACCAATCAGTTTGATGTCAAGAATACGGATATTCTAGAGGAGCGTGGACGAACACAGCTTGGTATTGTGAGTAGGATTCGGATTTGAGTTTTACTTTCTTTTTTTGCGTGAAGGATCGCAACGGCACGCAGTGCTCTAGAGGCATACTGGTCTAAGGAGCTCTGGAAGGCTCCTTAGAGACGACAGGCGACTATAGACCAGATGACTCTAGGGTGCTGTGTATAGTGTAGAGCCTGGTCGGAGACACGCCCAGACCACCCTTTTAACAATTGATAGTGAACTTTTGTATCTTAGTTATTCGTTATACAGATACACGAATCAAAAATGAAAAATCCATTTCAAAAATATTCTAAGTTCTTTTCGGACAATCTATTCTGGATTAAGCTTAAAAAATTTGCTCGGGCGGCAGGCATCAAGGTGGTGTATGCTGCATTGTTGTTATTCTATACCTACCGTAGAAAAGAGACTCCAGGTTGGGCTAAGAAAATCATCATCGGTGTACTAGGATACTTCTTGTCACCCATAGATGCGATACCTGATTTGACTCCTTTTGTTGGGTATACGGATGACTTGAGTATGCTCGCATTTGCCTTGTCAGCATTGGCATTCTATGTAAACAAAGAGGTGAAGGTAGATGCACAAAGGACCTTATCGAGATGGTTCGATAAGGTAAACCCAGACGAGCTAGAAGCCATACATAAAAGGATATAGCGATTTTTGTCTGCTACAGTTGGTCTAAAATGCCTTGTAGATACCGTATACTGATCTGATGATGTGAGGTGTCAGCGACTACACTACCGTTGTGATAAATGATTATCTGTGGAGATTGGTGTTGAACGCCAGTGAAAGCGGCCACCTCGTTGGAGACGCTTCTATAACTCAATAAGTCGAGATAGTGTAAATCTGCTAGGTCAGCAATTGGCGTCCAGTCTTCTTGTAATCCAGCTCTGGCTCTGGCACTAATGCCACAGGTGGTACTGTCCTTAAAAATGATTTGAGGCTTGTCATATGATGCTTTTACAATGCCGTCCAACTGATTAGTGTCGGTGAGCATAATCCATGTACTGGGCATACTGCCTGATCTTCTGTTAAATAGTCCCATATTAATAACTAATCGTTCTGAAAACGAATTGGTTGTGAAAACGAGTATATTTTTTTAATTATGCTAAATTTATTAGTGAGAATTCACTTTGCTGATGGCCAAAAGGCCTAAGAAAGTCAAAATTCCGTTGAGCAAAATGATAAGAAAACCTAATGAAAACTCAGTACCAAATAGCGTCGGGATAAAAAGGTCATTCTCGTTGAGGAAGTAGGATAGCACAGGTGATGCTAGGCAGACTGGGATGACTAAAGCGTTGTTAATCTTACGACTAGTGAGTATCCCGAATGAAAAAAGGCCTAAAAGGGGCCCATAGGTATATCCAGCAATCTTGAATAGATCATTGATTATAGCGTCGTTGCTGATCGCGTGAAATACTATAATAACAACCAAAAGGATAACTGAAAACCCGAGATGGACTATACGTCTAGTTCTCTTGTTGTCTGGATTGTTTTTGTCTTTTTCGAATCCAAGAAAATCTACGCAAAATGAGGTGGTTAAAGAAGTTAAAGCGGAGTCTGCACTAGAGTAGGCTGCTGCGATAATCCCTAATATAAATGCAATGCCAGCTACAGGGCTCAGATGTTGGAGGGCTATGACGGGATAGAGTAAGTCGGTCTTCAAACTAACATCGCCAGCGGCATTGGTCGTGGTAGGGATTTCTAAACCTATCTGGGCTCCATAAATATACAGTAATGCTCCTAGACCAAGAAATAGGATGTTGACAAAGATAAGTATAGTCGCAAAGCTGATCATGTTGATTTTTGCTTCCTTAAGATTTCTGCAAGAAAGATTCTTTTGCATCATGTCTTGGTCTAAGCCCGTCATCACAATGGTAATCAAGGCGCCACTTATAAATTGCTTGAAAAAATTGTTGGGGTCGCTCCAGCCGTTTTCAAAGAAGAAAATCTGGCCATATTGGCTGCTCGATATATTGTGGATCACTTCCCCTAGGCTCTGGCCCATTTTGTCTGAGATGGCATATATAGTGAATGCCGCTGCCCCAAGCATAAAGAGGGTTTGTAGGGTATCCGTAATAACTATAGTCTTGATACCTCCTCGATACGTATATAGCCATATGAGTGCTATGGTGACCGCAACGGTCAGCCAAAATGGTATGCTGATTTGAGTCATATTGCATACCGTTTGGAAAACTATGGCTACAAGATACAATCTAAAGGAAGCGCCAATGATACGTGATAGTAGAAAGTAGGCCGCTCCAATCTTATAGGCATTGGTGCCGAAGCGTTGCTCTAAGTAAGTGTATATGCTGGTAAGCTGTAATCGATAATACAGTGGAAGTAGCACTAATGATATGATAACATATCCCAGAAAATATCCGAATACCATCTGCATGTAAGAGAAGGCTATATTGCTCTTAAACTTAGGCTCTCCTGTGAGACTAGTATATACTTCTGGAAAGGCACCTACTGCACCAGGTATGGAAATAAAGGTAACTCCTGATAAGGAGGCACCTATCATCCCGAAGGCTACTAGGTACCATTTGGAATTTCTATTAGCTGTAAAAAAGGCGTCTTGATCTGCATTTTTGCCTGTGAAGTAAGAAATGAAAAATAAACCCAAAAAATAGAGTCCTATCACAGTAAAAATCAAAGAGGCACTTAATCCTGTCATATGCTATTTTGACAAATGGTGTAAGACGCGCAATATACTAAAACTTGGTGCCATTAATAGACATTATCTATGCCTGTACCTTAGGGCCAAAGCTAAGATCGCCTGCGTCGCCTAGGCCAGGTACGATATATGACTTCGCGGTCAATTCCTCATCTATAGCCCCTGTCCAAATAGTGGAGTCACCATATAGACGTCTAATATAATCTAGGCCTGGTCTAGAAGAAATGGCCGTCACGATATGGATTTTTTTTGGACTTCCATGTTCAAGGAGGTTTTTTAAGGCGATGTCAATAGAGGCACCTGTGGCTAACATTGGATCGCACAATATTAAAATAGTATCATTGAGATTGGGGCAGGATACGTTTTGTAGATTGATGTCAAAAGATCCGTCCTTATGGTGTCTACGATATGCGGAAACGAAAGCGCTGTCTGCTTGATCATAATAGTTTAACATCCCGTTGTGCATTGGCATCCCTGCTCTAAGTATGTTAGCCACTACTATTTTGTCTATGCAAGAATTTACTTTGGCAATTCCTAATGGGGTCTCGGTTTCTGTTTCTTGATAGGCCAGTGTACGACTGATCTCGTATGCAAATACCTCACCTATACGTTCCAGGTTCCTACGAAAACGCATTCTGTCTTTTTGGATATGAATATCTCGTAGTTCCGCCACAAATCTAGAAACAAGGGAGTTTGTGTTTTGAAAATTATGGACCATCTATTTGAATTTTTCTAGCGCTTAGATCTCTCTAATAAAGTCCCCAACCAAGTTCTTTTAGTATGGGTACTATGCTTTGAGCTTTTTCGCGTAAGATAACATTTCTTCAAATACTTTTGACCACCCTGCCCATTGATGATCGAATGAACTATTGTGCCAAATACTTATGCATGTGCCTCCATAGGTGCACACTGTGTCTAGGATGTCGTGGACTAGATTAATGGCCTGCGCTGGTGTTTTTTGGAGGTAGTTTTTCAATGTAACATCCATGATTTGGAATGGATGAATCATTAAATCGGTGTGCTTTTCTTTGGTTAAATCATACCAGGGAGTAGCTATGGCCAATCCATTTCTAAAACCTAGTCGGTCTGGGTAACCCATGCTATAATCCGCATGAATTTGGTGTTTTAGTAATTCTTGATAGGTTGAAGGAAGACTGAGTCTCACGTAGTGTTGTCTGCTTTTTCCGATAGTTTTTTCTATAATATTTTGTAGGGTGCCCAACTCCTCTGATAAGTAACTTTCATAGTAGTAGGAAGGGTGAAGTCCTGTTGGATAATGAGCGGCGATGGACTGTATAAGTTGAATAAAATTTTTATTGTCAGGGGATATGTTTTTGTCATAGAGACTCCGCCTACCAACTAAGAAAAAAAATAGGGGTGTGTAATTATGCTTTGTAGTCTGTTGTAGGATATAGTCAAAAGTGTCAAATGGGTCTTTCTTTTTTCCCATGTTCACTTGCCATCTCTTTTTAAGGGAAGCTAGATCAAGTCTCGATAAACTCTTTAGAATGGCGCCAGATGCTCGATATATTCCTTTTTCTTTGAAGGACCATGCCATATCAATATCAAAAGTGGGAAGATAGGCGAATGGCTGTTTTTTGAATTGTAGCTGTGCAAATTTTGACTGCAATGATTTTTTCAACATATCTGCCCAAATTTGAACAATAGGCACTTTTAGAATGCCGAGCTTATATTGCAACGAGGCCTCCGCCGGAAAGCGTTGGTGGGTATCTTTTTGCATGCTGGTATATTCTTCATACCTAGATACAATATAAAAACAGGCTGCTAGTAGATCAAAAGGTAACTCTTGTTCTTGATTTGGGAATAAGATGTAGGTATCATCTAGTTGTTCAAAATGTGGATCTTGAGCTTGTATATCGTTTTCAAAAAGCAGGGAATCAGGTTCAATATTGATTGAATTATGTATCTTGAGATGCGTATAGTTGACTTTTGGACCAATTATATTATCAAATTGAATCGAATCGAGGCAATATTCAACTCGAAGTCCCAAGATTAACTCAAAAACGATGTGGTTGATATATTTCAGTCTTGGCGAAATACTCTTGGTGTGGAACTGAAGAATATCTGTATTATTCAAAGTGGATATCTTGGTTTTTACAGTACATCGTAACCAAGATATATTTATTGCGTTTTAGCATGAATGTAATACTTGTGGTCTTAGTAGCACTGTATTGAAAGTAAATTGGAGGCCTTTAACTAGTCTCAATTTATTAAAAAACCAAATAACAAATTGATAATGGGTGATAAAAAACTAAAAAATACTCAAATAGAGATAGGAGAGATCAATACGATACGCGAAATCCTAATGGGCAATAGATTTGAGGAGATGGATAGGCAGCTAAAAGCGTTGCAGCATGATATGGAGAATATGAGATTAGATCTAGACAATTCTCTAAAGGAGCTGCAATTGACCATCAAGCAAAATGGTAAATCTATGAGGGCCGATATGTTAAAAAAGATTGTTGACCTTGAGAATAGGATGGTCAAGGGGCAAGATAAGGCTATTAGTAAGATAAAGAAAGATAAGATTGATCAGACCAATAGGCTTGCGAAGATTTTCACTAGGCTTGGAAAAGAAATCAAGCCTACCAAATAGTTCAGAAACTGAAATGACTCAAAGAAAGTACAAATCGGAAGATGAAGTAGCCTTAGAAAAATTGAAAGATATTATTTTGAGGAATGATCGTAGTGAGCTCGATGAGTTACGCGCTGTCTTAAATGATAAGGATAAGCTTTCTGAAAAGGTAAACCCAATTATAGTTGAGCATTTTAATTTTTTAAAAGAAAATTTTTCATCGGAGTATGCCGCTATTATTAATGGCCTGATAGATAAAAAACTAAAACAAAGCGAGCAGGAATTATTGGATTTAATCTACCCTTCACTAGGTAAGATGATAAGCAAATACGTTGCCTTACAAATGGAGACATTGAAAAACAGCATTGAAAATTCTGTAAAATCAAGCTTCTCATTTGGGAGATCATTTACTTCTTTTTTTACAGGAGTAAAGGAAAGTGAACTGATTATTAAAGATGCAGTGATTGCCACTGTAGAAGAGGTATATGTGATACAAAGAGATTCAGGCTTGCTGATTGGCAGTGCGTCAAAGAACAACTCTATGGACGACGAAGTAGTGGCTGGAATGCTGACAGCTATTAAATCTTTTGTAGAAGATGCTTTTAATGCGCAATCTCAAGATTTGGAAATGATTGAATATGGAAGTTATAAGATTCTTATCCGATCTTATTATTCTTTCTATATCGCAATGGCAGTTAGTGGTGCTTTAAGCGTATCTGAACAGGGTGAACTTCAAGATAAAATAGACGAATTTGCAGCCCAAAAAATGAAAATATTTAAAGGTAGATTTGATAGTTCGAGATATGAGATATCAAATCTTTTAAAGGAGAATTTTATGGACAAGTAAAATATTCTTATTGATAGATTGGCAATAATTTTAGAGTAGTAGCAATCTTTAATTTTGAAGTCAAGCTATCAAAATCTTTAGTGTACATCTTATATATAATCAAGTGTTTACTTAGCGCTAACTTATTTTTTTCGAAAATTACTTGACCAATCATTATATTATGACATTCTTTTGCACGACTTTAACAGGAAAAAATAAATGACAAGTAAGAAAGTAATATTAACTGGAAGTTTTGGTGTCGGAAAAACATCATTGTTCAACCAATTTATTCATCAGAAATTTAGTGATAAATATTTGACTACCATTGGAGTTAAGGTTAATAAAAAGACTGTAGAGAGCCATGGGGAGGAAGTGTCCTTGCTTATTTGGGATATCGCAGGAGAGGTTACTCAAGACAAGGTGCCTAATTCTTATTTCTTAGGGGCTAGTGGTATCCTTTATGTTGTTGATTTATCTCGTCCATTGACGTTCGTAAATATTAAAGAGGACATTGAATATCTAAAGGATCTTTTGCCAGGAGCAAAAATTAAGGTCGTAGGAAACAAAAAGGACTTGCTGACGGATACAGAATTAGCACAAGCGGTAAAATCTATTGAAATACCAGTAGGTACTACAACAAGTGCAAAAACAGGCGAGAATGTAGAGGACCTCTTCTTAGCGCTGACTAATGAAATGATGGAATGACTGAATTTGCTAACATGAATTATAATAGAAAATCAAATTATCGCCAAGTGATTCTGCTTGATGAAAATGGCTATATACATGATAGCTGTGATAGTTTATTTGATTCAAGTCAATTTACCGATAAATCTATTGGCAACTACTTTTATTTTTTGGCTTCAGAGTTACCTACAATATGGGCAAGTGAAGCAAATAAAATTAGTTATAACCGAATGCAAACAACACAAGCATGTTTGCCTGGCTTTTATGATTTTGCGTTCAGCAAGGCAGTTATAAATGGTAAAAGACATATTCTTTGGGAAATATTTGATTATACAAATGTATATAAAGAGTATATCAAAATACAACAGATAAAAAATGAAGTATCAATCCATGAACAATATCTCTTAAGAAATAAAAATCAATCTGTCGATGGGAAGCCCGCCCATTCAGAAAATTTCTTTCAGTCTGAGTACATTGCTAAGCAAAGAAAAGAAAGTGATAATTTGGTATACCGATTGATCCATAAAGAAAAGGAGATTGGCACAGCACCAGCAGAGGCGGGATTAATTAAATTAAACGAGCTTAAGCTTCATCTAAAATTGATGATAGAAGAGATTGATCAATTTGTAAATCAAGTAAAGGATGACGAATTTACTGACATATATATAAAAGAAGTTGTAGACGATTACTTTAATAAAGAGATTCCTAGGCACCCTGATAGAATTAAATTAATTTACAGTGATTCTTTGCCTGATAAAGTAACTGTAAATAAGAATGTATTGACTCAAATCATCTCCTTGGTTTGTAAAGATGAGCTGAATCAAATAGACTATAAAAGTGCCTCCTTGAGCCTTGGCTTAGTTCAAGTCAATAATGACAACAACCCAATATTGAACATTGACTATGTTGAGCAACTTTCCTCAGATATTAATTTAAATGAAGATTCCGCTAAAAGAGTAATCAAATTGTCCATTTTAAAGAGTCTGGTATCCACCCTAGGTGGTAGGTTAATATCAAAGTATAGTACAGATAATCACCTCTTTGGGGCCTTAATTAGTCTGCCCTTAAAAAATTGTTAAATTTTTTCTCGCTGCCGATTTGTGGAATCTTATTTGGTATATATTTAATACATCAATGGATTTTGTGGCAAATTGTTAGTATATTAAACCTTTAATGTAAGTTATTCAACTATTTTAGAGCCTGTGATGTTAATAATCATGAAAACGCAATGTTTATAGAGTTAACAAATTAAACACATTCCTTATGAATAAATTATTATCGATTCTTTTTCTTCTTTTGATGTGCTCCATTACTGGAGTAGCTCAAACTGGGGTGTTCAACCCGAAGGAATTGAATAACGGTAGTAAAGGGATTGTTTATGATCGCGAAGCAGCTGGAGAACTAAAGCTTTTTAGCAATGGTTTCGAGCTTGGAGTCAATATTGGTCAGCTAAAGACCTACTACCGTACCAACTACTTTCACTTCGGCATCGGTGAATTAAAGCACAATAGAGAAATTAAAAATAGAGACGGAATTTCTGGCGGAACTATCGGCAGAAGTTCTAGATCTTATATTTTCGGTAAGCAAAATAACCTATACACACTTAGAGCGGGGTATGGAATCAAGAGGTATTACTCTGAAAAAGCTAGAAAAAAAGGCTTAGCCATAGGTACCTCTTATGAAGGTGGCTTTACTTTAGGGCTGTTAAAACCATATTATCTAGAGATACGCACTACCGAGACTGGCATAAGTCCTAGAGTGATAGTTGAAAGATTTACTGGAGATAATGTAGATTCTTTTTTATCTCCTGAACGAATAAATGGCGCAGCACCTGCTATAAATGGCATTACAGAAATACAACTTCGTCCAGGTTTTCACTTCAATGCAGCCTTGCATTTTGATTGGGGAGCATTCGATGAGTTTGTAAAAGCCATTGAGGTAGGAATAGCAACAGATGTCTTTTTTGGTGATATTCCTTTACTTATCGATGAAGCTAGTTATACCAACTCAACTACCTCTACGCCACCGGTAGTAGACATTTTACCTAGTAACGTGAGAAATAGACCCTTTTTCATCAATTTCTACGTAGCCTTCCAATTCGGAAAGCGCTGGTAAACCCATCATATTTCGTATTTTCCGCATATTAGATTATTTTTAGATTTTAATAACATTGTCTGAATAACAATTGTGTTATTTGACTACGTTTTAATAGAGAAATATTTCATTGCCAAAGGCAAAATTCTGATTAAAGTATGCCGTACTTAAGATTATCTATAATAGCATTGATACTCATATGTTTTCATTTCTCAGGGTATTCTCAAGAATCCTCTACCATCATTAAGCTTAATAATACTGGATTTGAAGGTACTCCTGGTCCAGGTAAGAACTACATAAGCGGTTGGAAGGATTGTGGTCGATCACGGTTTCCAGATGAATCTCCAGTAGATCTCCAACCAGGGTCTTTTGATGTGACCCTACGACCACATGAAGGTAGATCCTACCTAGGGATGGTCAACAGGGACAATGATACCTGGGAAAGCGTAACCCAGCAACTGATAAAGCCACTCAAAGAAGGAGAGTGTTATACGTTTAGCCTGTACTTAGCTTCTTCCCCCAAATATAAAAGTAATGCCAGAGGAGAAGGTATTGCAGTCGAGGAGGCCAATGCGCTAGGAATGCCAATTGAGTTTATTCATCATATTGAACCTATCGTACTCAAAATATGGGGGAGTAAAGAACAATGCGATCCTTTGGAATTACTAGCTGTTACCGACAAAATCAAAAATCATGAATGGAAAAAATTTGATTTTAGATTTGAGCCAAAGACAGATCTGAACTTCATCATGCTGGAAGCCTATACGGATAAAGTTCCTACTCCATTCGCTTCCAATGGACACGTGTTAGTAGATGGGCTATCTGATATTGTGGCGATACCGTGCAATATGGAGCCGCCAGTGGTGACATTTGTCAAGCCTAAAAAATCAGATGCAACCCAGGCGGAATCCTACACCGTTAAAGCAAAATTGGTTAACATATTCAACAAAGATGATATCGAATTCAAATTAAACAATAAGCGATTTACGGATTATACCTTTGACATGGCTACCGGAGAGCTTACTGCCAAATTGCCTCTGAAAAAAGGGGTAAATAAAGTAGATATAAAAGGAGAAAATGGAGAAGGAGCAAGTCAAGCTGCAGTAGTGATTCGTCAAAAGGATAACACAGAAGTAGTAGCGGTAGTACCTCCACCTACGAAAGAAATACCTACTGCACCGACCAGACCAAAAGAACAAAAAGAAAATACGCTCGAAGGAGTCAAGCGCGAAGATCTGAAAAAAGACCTCAAACTAGTGCTGAAGAATATCACCTTTGACATGGATAGCTCCGATATCAAAAAAGAAAATGAAAGATCATTATTACAAATTGGGAAATTTTTGATGACAAATCGTGAGGTGGTCATAGAAATCGGCGGGCATACCAATGATCGATGTGAAGATGCTTACTGCAATAGCCTGTCTGAAAATAGAGCAAAAGCAGTATTAAATTTCCTAGTTCAAAACGGAGTGGCAGAAAGCCAGCTAAAAGCCAAAGGCTATGGTAGAAAAGAGCCTATAGCTTCTAATAACAGTACAGCAGGCCGAAGAAAAAATCAACGTGTAGAAATAAAAGTATTGGAAATAGGAGGTTAATCTATTGAGTCCACACCAAATCCTATTTGTGTTAGGTCTTTCCAAAAGTCAGGGTAGGATTTTTCAACTACTTCGGGTTCCACGATTTCTATAATTCCGAATATGGCGAAGCAGGCCAATGTCATGGCCATACGATGATCTTCATACGTCTCGAACATTGGTATAGTGTCCAGGACTAGGGAGCCGCGCTGAATCATGTTGCCTTCTTGACCTAGATCATCTATACTTACCTTTACTTTCTTAAGCTCTTGTTGCAGCGCTGCAATTCTATCCGTCTCCTTTATGCGCAAAGTCTGTAGTCCAGACAGTTCTCCACGGACGCCTAAGCCAGCCATCATTATAGAAACGGATTGGGCCAAATCAGGGCATAAAATAAAATTATAATCAAAGCTGTTTAGTTTAGCTTCCCTCGTTTTTCTAATTGTGATGCTATCGGTGTGATAGCTTGTTTCTATACCAAAGTGTTCACCGATCTCCGCAATGACCTGATCTCCCTGCACACTATCCTTACGCAAGCCTTGCAAGCTGATTTGATAGCCCACTTTTTCGAAAGCTACGATGCTGTAAAAATAGGATGCTGCTGACCAATCTCCCTCTATAGAAAAAGGTTTTGCCTGATAAAGACCCGCTTGGATATAAAAAGACCTGCCGTCGAAATCAATATTTGCACCGAAGTGAGACATTAGATTTTTTGTCATCAATAGATAGGGGAGAGAGACTATTTCCCCTTTTAGATGAATAGTGAGTCCCTTGGGTAGGACTGGCGCAATCAACATCAGAGCGGAGATGAATTGACTGCTTATGCTTGCGGCTAAGCTTATTTCCGTGGTATTATTAGGCGCAAAAGCGCCAATGCGTAAAGGTGGATAGCCTTCTTCTTCTAGATACTCTATTGTAGCACCTAACTGACGCAATGCATCAACCAACTCTCCAATAGGGCGCTGCTTCATGCGTTCACTTCCCGTTAATATTTGCTCACCTGTCTGCAGGGCTAGGTAAGCGGTAAGAAATCTGAATGTAGTCCCCGCAGCACCAGTATCCAAGGTGGCGCTATCTGTCACAGCATCCAATAATTCTATTAAGGTATGAGTGTCCTTGGCATTAGATAAATTGTCTATCTCAAAATAACTATCAGCCAGGGCTCGTATGATAAGTGTTCTATTGCTAATACTCTTGGACCCGTTGAGCGAGATTACTTTTTGCTCCTCAGGACTTTGGTAGGATAGGCGATACTTCATCTACAACCAAGTAATATCGGTGACCACCTCTACATCTGGGTGTAAACTATTGCCAACGGGGCAAGCCTCTGCAGCAAGCGCCAAGAGTTTTTTGTCTCGATCCGAAAATGTTTTTTGCGGCATCGTTATTTTGATATCCAGTCTAGAGATTCTTCTTGGATTGGAGGCCATGGTCTTCAGTACTTCCACAGTAGCTCCGTCCATATCGATGTCCTTGTCTCGTGCTTTGATACCCATGATGGTCAACATGCAAGAACCCAAGGCAGTAGCAACTAGATCTGTAGGGCTAAAAGACGCTCCTTTACCCTGATTATCAACAGGTGCATCAGTGATAATTTCTGTTTTGCTTTTTAGATGTACGGCTGTGGTGCGCAGCCCACCGGTGTAGGTTGTCTTTGCTGTGAAATTCATATCTTGTTAACTTGGTTTGTAATCTACCTGCTTAATGAAAATCTCATTTAACGTAGGCAGGATCTCTTTAAATGACTTTACGTGTGTACCGGAGTCGATTAATTTTTTCAACAAATAGTTGGAGTCTCGCTGTTCCTTCAATTTCACAATGAAAGAGTGATCTTGCTGATCAAATAGTTCATAGTCCTCTAAGACATTAGTCGGAATACCTCCGTCAAATTCTATCTGGTACTTATGCTCTTTGTATTGATTTTTAACATCACCTACTTCTCCTTCTAGTATCT
This sequence comes from uncultured Saprospiraceae bacterium, assembly GCA_937923345.1. GTDB lineage: Bacteria > Bacteroidota > Bacteroidia > Chitinophagales > Saprospiraceae > JALZVN01. The sequence goes on along the minus strand of CAKZVJ010000212.1, from coordinate 6,417 downwards.
TTTTACCCGCATTGATGAGCACTATTCTTTCACAAATTTCTTCTACTTGCTCCATTCTGTGCGTGGAAAAAATAATACTCGTTCCAGCATTCTTGAGATTATTTATCTCCTCTTTGATGAGATTGGTATTGATAGGATCTAGCCCAGAAAATGGTTCATCCAAAATGAGTAAAGGTGGATTATGGCAGACTGTTGCAATAAACTGAATCTTCTGCTGCATTCCTTTAGAGAGCTCTTCAATTTTTTTGCTCCACCAATCTTGAATACCAAATTTTTCCATCCAGCTTTGGATAGCATCTTTTGCCTCACTAGGGCTCATGCCTTTCAAGCGAGCAAGATAAATAAGATGCTCGCCAACTTTCATTTTTTTGTATAATCCTCTTTCCTCAGGCATATAACCTATTTTAGAAGGGTGTGTGCTATTGAGCCGTTCCCCGTTGAGGAACACCTGTCCACTATCCGCCTTGGTAATGGTCGTGACGATTCTGATGAGAGAGGTTTTGCCAGCACCGTTGGGCCCGAGCAATCCAAAAATGCACCCTTTTGGGACAGAAAAGCTAACCCCATCGACAGCGACGTGGTTTTCGTATGCTTTTCGAACATCTTCAAGTGCCAATACTGTGTCCATGCGTCTCCTTTTTCGTTTTATAGTAATGGTGAAGATACCAAATTAGATGTGTCGGACTAAAGGATATAGATAAATTATCGAAGCTATTCGATAGAAGTCGCGAATAACCTACTTTTCTTGGTCTCCTATGCTAAATAAGAAAATATCATCAGAGCCATTTCGAGAGGAGGTAAATGCACCAGATCGACCATCCTCCTTAAAGAAAATGGAGATGTCATCGTGTTGACTATTAAAAGGCCTGCCAAGATTCACGGGCGACTCATAGGTGCCATCGACTTTCTTCTTAGCGAAGTAGATGTCATAGCCACCTAGTCCAGAATGCCCTTTAGAGCAAAAATATAAGTTGTCCTCCTTATCCAAAAACGGGAAGCCCTCATTATATTCTGTGTTGATTACATCGCCTATATTTTTGCCTTTGCTCCAACCCTCCTTGGTGCGCGTAGCTATAAAAATATCCGTGCCGCCTTGACCTTTTTTGTTGGATACATAGAGCAAGGTTTTTCCATTGGCAGATATGCAGGGGTGCATAAAATTGTATTGAGGATTATTGAACGGAAGTTTTTCCACTTTACCAAACTTATTGCCCTTGATTTCGCTAGCGTACAACTGCATATTGTAGAAAGAGTTTCTATCTTTTGTATTATCGTTTTTAGAAAATATCACCTCTTGATTTTTCAAGTCAAAGGCAGCGTTAGCTGTATTTTTATTGGCAGCATTAATGCTCTTGCTGATTGTCTTGGGAGTTTGGTATGTACCATTTTCGATGTTGCTTTCCCATATTTTATAGTAGGCACGACCTGTCATCCCACTCTTATTTTTTAGTTTTTCTACGACAGACTTGTCAGAGGTGTAGATCATTTTTTGATCCAAAAAGAATGGAGAGTTCTCGTCATTTTGGGGAGTGTTGTGGACAAAGCTTTCTAGATGGACATTATGATATACGGAGTCAATATTATAGTTGTTGTTAATCATAGCGTTCAGCTTGAATATTTGCTGCACACTGGTATTGGTCGAGGGGATATTGGGCAAGTATTGTTGGGCCTGAGTATAATCACCATTCATGATCAGGAGTTCCACGTACTCTACCTGATGGTCTGGCTTTATCTCCGGTTGTGCCATCAGCGTAGTAAAGTGCTCCAGTGCTTCAGGCAGGTTGTTTACCTGTCGGTGACTTCGCGCCAATTTCAAAAGTACTGTTTTGTTGAAGTCCCGTTCTAATACCTCCTCATAGAATGGTATCGCCTCCGCAAAGCGTTTTGCTTTAAAAAGAGCATTTGCTTTTGTCAACTTATTATTATCTTGAGCATATACAGATGATAATAATCCTGAAAAGACAATAAAGATTAAGCAACGGGTCGCTGTGTAGAATATTTTCATTAGTTTTTTTAAATCTTGGGAGATGTCTCGTCTAATACCGACAAAAACCCTGCAAGAATAAGCTTACAAAGAGCTAAAAATTTGTTAAAGAAATCGCATTACTTTCACAAAGGAAACTCATTTCTATAACGCAACGTTATCCATAAAAATTCATATCATGTTAAGAATAATAACCTTATTTTCTTTTTTCTTGTTTGTACATTCCGCACATGCACAAATTGTAGAGGCAGAAAAAGTCATGTCTCAGGGCTCCAATAATGCGCTCATACTAGAAATTCCAGATGCTGACGATAAAATCGTCGAAAAAGTCTGGAAAAGCTACGCGAAGAGCTTTAATGGAAAGGTCAAAAATGTCAAGAAATCCGATGACCAGATTACTACTTCTCCTAATATCACAGGATTTGCCCAGGCAGGTCTCCGAAATATATATGTACGTTTTGTCCAAGTTGGCAATAATGTAGCCTTTCATTCCTGGTTTGAATTGGATGACGAGTACCTCAATTCATACAACAATCCAGATGAGTTTGATGAAGCGCAAAAAGTCTTGCTCAATTTCGGCTTAGAGGTAGCCAAAGAGTATACCATCATGGAGCTAGATGACGAAGAGAAAACCCTCAAAAAAATGAAGAATGACCTCAAAAAATTGGCTAAAGACAAAGAGAATTATGAGAAGGCAATCAAGGATTATGAGCAGAAAATCATCGATGCCCAGGCCGATATAGCTAACAATATCATCGAGCAAGAACGTATGGGGGAGACCATTCAGGCCCAAAATGAAGCCATCGAAATCGTGAAAAAGAAACTTGCTAATTTAAATAACTAGAGGTTCCCTAAAATGATAATTTGGGAGTCTCCCCATGCTTGACTGAAAAAGTCAAGCATGGGGCCAGGCTCTTTCGGGGTGCGCTTCGCTCCCGTCCCGATAGATAGGCCGACTGGTAAAGTCGTCGGCCTATCTATCGGGACTGACCCTACCGGGTCACCCTGTCGATCCCTGACTCGGGACTAATTAAGGTACAAATATTTTGCTGTTATTAAGATTCAAAAACTGTTGAGTCGCTTGTTGCCCTACGACGGAGGGGACAATGCCAGCTAAGTATACAAATGTTTATCCCTTAATAGGTAAACGTGTATTATGCAAAATCAATTTATTCGGCATTTTATCAAGCGCTGAAGGCGCTCAAACATCAAAGCGATGGGTAAAACCCATCGTAAAGCGTACAGAATTCATGAGTGCTGAAAGTACGCTACAGCAGACACTAAGAATGTATAAGTACACTTCAATAGTAAGAAAAAATCTCTAGTAGAGCTTGTTCTGATTTTCTTCAGGAGCTTGGTTTATCATAGTCCAGGAGGGCGACCTGGGTATTAGCGCAGCAGGAATCAATTTGTCATGATTTTTCAGAAAATCCTGACAAATTAAATTGTGTGCTGTAAACCTTAATCTTGGGCAGTCAACAATTACATATGAATCATCCCCGTGTGAGCGATAGTAAGGGCAGCTGCCTTAGCAGCTGGTCACGGCTTTTTCAGCCGGGACGGGAGCGAAAGCGCACCCCTGCATAGCGCGACAGTGGCCGACACCGTTTTGTGGAGGCCAGTGACACACCATAAAAATAAAATTGAAAGGAATATCAAGCCACATCCGGTAGGAAATGAGCAATCCTACATTAGGAAAAGCTCAGAAAATTCTTTCCACAAATTGATTCGCTTTAACCTTAAGCTGTCTATCGGAGGGCGCTCTCCGCTACACTAATGGGAGGCTGAAATACCGAGCTTAAAAACCTAGAAACAAGGATGGCAAAGATACTTATCCACACTTTATCCACAGGTGTGACTACTTATTAACAATATGTGTATCCCGCTTTATGTTGTTCTTTTATCGATTACATTAAATATAGCTTACATTTGTAGGTAGGCAAAAATTAATACCAAAATACAGCGTGGAAGAGCAAAAGAAAAGTTTCCGAATCTCAGAGAAAAAGTCTGTCCGTAAGGGCAATCAGTACTCCAATATGATATATGGCAAGGTGCAACCTCAGGCCATTCCTCTGGAGGAGGTCGTGCTCGGAGCCATCATGCTAGACAAGGATGCTATCGCGGTGGTGATTGATATTCTCAATGAAGAGAGTTTTTATCTAGAAGCACACAGCCTCATCTACAAGGCTGTCAAGACACTCTTTAAAGAGTCTCAGCCGGTGGATTTACTGACTGTCACCGAGACGCTAAAAAAGCAAGGCGATATAGATAAGATCGGCGGGGCCTACTATCTGGTAGAGCTGACCAATAGGGTAGCCTCATCTGCCAATATTGAATTTCATGCTAGAATCATAGCACAAAAACATATCCAACGAGAACTGATATCTGCCTCGACGACCATCATCAACGATGCGTACGAAGACTCTACAGATGTATTTGATCTCCTAGACAAGGCCGAAAAAGCGCTCTTCAAAATAACAGAAAAGAACTTGACGAAAAGTTTTGAGCCCATCTCTACGCTCGTCGCTCGAGCAATGAAGCAGCTGGAGGAGGTGTCCAAGAAGGAAGAAGGTTTGACGGGGATTCCGACTGGATTTACAGATCTGGATAGACTGACGAGTGGTTGGCAGCCATCAGATTTGATCATCCTAGCGGCTAGACCAGGTATGGGAAAGACCAGTTTCGTATTGTCCTTGGCTAGAAACGCAGCCTTGGATTTTGATAAACCGGTAGCACTATTCTCGCTGGAAATGTCAAGTGTACAGCTAACCATGAGAATCATTTCTGCAGAGGCAGCCATAGAAGGTAGCAAACTGAGAAATGGACAACTGGAGGATGCGGAGTGGAAACGACTCATGAGCGCTGCGGAGAAGATCGGTGCGGCGCCTATCATCATCGATGATACACCTGCACTAAATATCTATGAACTCAGAGCCAAGTGCCGTAGAATGAAAATGCAGAGTGATATACAGATGATCATCATAGATTATCTTCAGCTGATGCAAGGGTCTGGCGATGGCAATAGAGAACAGGAGGTCAGTATGATATCAAGATCTCTCAAAGGACTCGCGAAAGAATTATCTGTACCGGTGATAGCGCTTTCGCAGCTCAACAGATCGGTGGAGACGAGAGGAGGAAGTAAAAAGCCGCTCTTGTCGGATCTAAGAGAATCGGGATCGATAGAGCAAGATGCAGATATCGTTTCCTTCATCTATCGTCCTGAGTACTATAAGATCATGGAGGATGAAGAAGGTCGTAACCTCAAGGGGGTGGCTGAAGTAATCATCGCTAAGCATAGAAATGGTGCACTGGATACCGTACGTCTAAAATTCATCGACAAGTACGCAAAATTTGAAGATCTTACAGATACTGGATTCTTTGATAGTTTTGGTGATCAGACTTTATCTAATGATAATGCCTATGACAATATCATCACTCGATCGAGCAAGCTCAATGAGGATGATAGCGTACCTTTCTAATTAGAAAATCAAAATCGACTTGGAGGAAAAAGAACCACAAAAAGGCATGCGATTGAATAAATACATCGCACACTGTGGGATATGCAATCGCAGAGAAGCCAACGCGGTTGTGAAAGGCGGCCTCGTCAAAATCAACGACGAAGTCATTAAAAACCCAGCCACTAAGGTGCAAGAAGGAGATGTGGTAAAATACAGAGGTCATATAGTGGCTCCGCGTGAACCCAAGGTCTACGTCCTCATGAATAAACCCAAAAAAGTCAGCCTTCAGAAAGAAGACAATGTCAGAAAGTCTGTGCTAGATATAGTCCAGCCCAAGTACGAACAAACTTTGACGGCCATTGGTAACTTGGATACTATGGATGTAGGTCTTGTGTTGCTAACCAACGATACGGACCTCATAGAAAAACTACAAGACCCGTCTGCAGAGTATAGAAGCATCTATCACCTTGTGCTGGACAGGGAGTTTGGTGTTGAGGACATCATTCGCATACAAGAACGAGATAGAGCGGGGGCTGCTCCCATCCAGATCGAAGAAATAGATTTTCTCCACCCAGAAGAGGATCGAAGGGAAATTGGTGTTGAGCTCCTCAAGGGCGGTGCTCTGCAATTGCATACCCTTTTTCAAGATATCGGCTACCAAGTAGAAAAGTTGGACTGTATGAATTTTGCCAATCTAACCAAAAAGGATCTCCCCCGGGGTTGGTTTAGAAATTTGGTGCACAAAGAGGTAGTCTTGTTGAGTCACTTTTCTAGTTAAAGAGAAAGATATTTCATGATTATTTTTCTGACGATTTTAAAACTAGGGTGTAATTGGTGTTCCAAGCAAACCTGCTCCTTATAAATCCTGAATTTATTTTTTCTGCTAGTTATCGAACAAGTATTTGAGCGAAGGTGTTTGCCTCGGGATAACAATATTGAGTAATATAAAAAAAGAACATGAAATATCCATTTTTA
>CAKZVJ010000211.1 GCA_937923345.1 uncultured Saprospiraceae bacterium | reverse complement strand
TTCACTCTTTACTTCAATAGCAGTTCTGTTTTCCTTAGCGTCGACAAAAAATCGAAGGGAGAAATTTATTGAACTATCACCAAACTCGGTATAATACAGCTCTACTTTTTCCCCATTTTTTTGGGGGTATAATTCTTCAATTGCTTTTGTGGCAACTTGCTTTACATCTTTTAGGTCAGAGCTATAGGCTACACCACATGAAATGTCTGTTCTGATACGATTGGTCAAGCCGAAATTTTTAAACGGATTTTCTAGTATTAGTTTATTTGGGATGATAGCGATGTTGTTATCTGACTCTTTGAGTTTAGTGTTTCTTAAATCTATCTCTACCACCTTTCCAGCTATTCCCTGCGTAACTATCCAATCCCCTAAATTAATTTCATCTTTAATCGCGATGAATACACCGGAGAAAGTATTAGATAAAGTCCCTTGTAAAGCTAAACTAATTGCCAAACCAGCGACACCTGCTCCTGCTAGGAGCGACTTAAGTGTGCCATCAAGATTTAATACTGCTAGGGCTAAGAGTATACCAATCGCTATGACTAATATCGCTATTACATTCACTAATAAGCCTCTGATAGACTGTTGCTTTACCACTTTTTTCAGGAGCCTGTTGGCCCATCCTTGAATATTCCCAGATAGCCAGTAAGCTAATGTGAAAACTATGGTCGCTATGAATATATTAGGCAGGTTGACGATTAGCGAGTCTACCCAACCAGAAAGTTTTTCTGTTAAATTTGATAATGATGATGAAATCTGTTCTTCCATTATACTTATATGTTTTCTAGGTTTTATGAATTATGATTTTTAATTCATATCGGAACAATGTATCGCGTTCCTATGAGTATAAAGCTTTAAAGGCTTATTTGTTCGATTTTGCCTTTGTTTACAATCAATTGTTGGAGTAAATGATGCTGAGTAGACTGGTCGTGATAGGCAATAATATAAACCTTGTCAATGCCGATTATAAGAACATGTTAAGAGAAGTAAATATTTTATGACTTAGAGTCAGCAAAAAAATTCGTATTATTTTATCTGATTTCGAACATATTCTCTATTCATTTAGTTTTAGCTTAGAAATTTTATTACCAGCGAAAAATATGGAATAGCCAACTACTATTGTTTTAAGATGCAGAAAGTATAATTAGAGTATAGTAGTGTGGGCTAATAGAACTTTAAATAAAAAATAGATTCTCTATTCGATCATTGTGTCCCTTAGACAGGAAGGAATAGGCTAGAATTCAAGATAGTATTGTTTTTAAAATAGTGTGGTAAAGAGAGACTGTTGTGGTGGCAGTTTCTCTTTTTTTATTTTGTATGCTATTTACTCAAGGCGCGCTAGATTTCAACTTGTTTTGATATTACATACCTACTAGCAAACATTTTTGTGTAAAAAGGCCTTCCCATTTTTTAACTACTCAGACAATTTCCTATCTTGAACACTCAGCGAATATTCGCGTTAGAAAAATCGTTATACCATTCAAATACAATAATAAAATCAAATTATGGCTGCTTATACTGATATGGAGCATATTCGTTTTGTGCTACACGAGATGCTCCAAGCATCTACCCTCTGCGAATTTGAAAGATATAAAGACTACGACAAGGAGGCTTTTGATATCCTGATAGACTCTACAAAGGACTACGCGGATAAGTTTATGTATCCTCTACTCAAGGAGATGGATGAGCAACCAGCGCACTACAAAGATGGCAAAATCATAGTCCATCCTGCCGTAGGGAAATTTATGAAATACTGTGGTGAGAATGGCAGCATCGGATCTACCTTTGACTACGAACATGGAGGTATGCAGTTACCACACACAGTTTATTCTGCCGTGTCGCACATTGTACAGGCAGCTAATAATGCACTTCCAGGCTATACTGGATTGACACAGGGCGCTGCCGATTTATTGGTGACTTATGCGAGTCCTGAGTTGATCGAAAAGTATGTACCTAAGATGATGAAAGGAGAGTGGGGCGGCACGATGTGTCTTACAGAACCACAGGCAGGTTCTTCGCTTTCAGACATTACAACAACGGCCTATCCACAGGAAGATGGAAGCTATAAAATCAAAGGACAGAAAATATTCATCTCTGGTGGAGACCATGAATATGCAGACAATATTGTGCATCTACTCATTGGTCGCATCGAGGGGGCACCAGCAGGTACTAAGGGTATTTCGCTTTTTGTAGTTCCCAAGAAAAGAATTAACGAAGACGGCAGCTTGGAGAGCAACGACGTCATCACAGCTGGTGACTTTCAGAAAATGGGACAGCGTGGATACTGCACTACACATTTGGTGTTTGGCGAAAATGATGACTGCCGAGCATGGTTAGTTGGTGCCGAAAACAGAGGCTTGAAAAATATGTTTCAGATGATGAACGGTGCGCGTATCGACGTAGGATTGACCGCAGCTTCAGTGGCTTCCGCAGCTTACCATGCCTCTTTGCAGTATGCCAAGGAGCGTCCACAGGGCAGGCGGATTCAGGCAGGCGGCGTGAAAAACACCAACCAGGAGCAGACCACTATCATTAACCATCCGGACGTGCGTCGGATGCTGCACCTCCAAGAAGCTGTCACCGAAGCATGTATTTCCTTATTGCTTACCGCGTCCAATTATCAAGACCGCGCACATTTTGGGCCAGAAGAGGAGCGTCAAAAATATCACGAACTACTCGAACTCATCACACCAATTGCTAAGACCTATCCCTCTGAGATGGGACGCGTGTCAGTTAGCAACGGCTTACAAGTTTTGGGGGGCTACGGATTCTGTCAGGATTTTCCATTGGAGCAATACTATAGAGACATACGCATCATGGCGCTATATGAAGGCACGACCGGTATCCAATCTCTAGATCTACTCGGTAGAAAAGTGATCATGAACAATGGCTCTGCGATGAAGCATCTGACAAAAGAATTTATCAGTACGATTAAGGAGGCGACTAGCTTCGATGATCTCAAGCCCTACGCGGAGCAGCTCAAATCGGCGTCCAAGGAATTGGCAAGCACGACGCAGCATCTATTGACTTTTGCGATGCAGGGGGATCATGAGCGCTACATTGCTGATGCCACCGTCTACATGGAGATGATGAGCAATATTGTTATCGCATGGCAGTGGCTCAAAATGGCGACCATCGCAAAGACCGCATTAGTGAGTGGAAATACGATACAAAGTACGAGCTTCTACGAGCGCAAAGTACACACGATGAAGTTTTATTTCAAATACGAATTGCCTAAGATAGCAGCGTGCAAACATACCCTCCACAGCGAAGATAACCTCACCATACCAGAGGCGAATCAAGTCGCGTTCAGCTAAAAGTATTGCATCAAAAATACATTAGCCGTAAAGGATAGGAGACTATTTTTTACGGCTTTTTTTATGGTCGTGTCTATTATGCTTTGGGGCTCTTAACGGGCTCTCCGTTTGTACTCGGCAACCTATAGCCCTATTCAGACTATCCCTCTCTAGTATTCACTCGGTCGTTCATCCGTCGACAGCGATGTCTTCATGAGGGCTCTAGGCTACCTCCTATCACTGCTATCCCTGAGCCATTAGGTGGTAATTAAAAAAGGGATGTTCAGAAATGTCAAAATTCGATGAAATAAAACGTTGCACATCCGAGCTTCTTTTAATGATTACAGCCATTTAATAATATTGCTGTAAAAACGAGATAATTCTTATAATTAGTTTGCCATGATTTTTAAAAGAAAATTACGCTAAATTTAATTATACCGTGCCTATAGCCAGGGTTGCCACTCTGGACTATGATAAGGCTACCCTCCCAAAGAAAATCGGAATAATCTCTCCGGCGTTCCTAGTCTTACTTCTGGACATCTCCAAAAAATTGTAAAGGAACATTTGATGTAGCAAAATGCTTAGGCAAGCCTTGTTTACTTATTTTTTAATAAATATTCATCAACCCAATGCGGAATCTCATTGTGATAATACGTAACTTCTTTGCCTTGAAAGACTTCTAATATTAGATTTGGTTTTTGACTAGAATTGTCGAAGATGAAAGTTCGGTAAGTGTTTTGGACTGCCTTTCTCAAGTTTCGGAGAGAGCCAAAATATCTGCTTCTAATCTTTTGTTCTGGAACCGGATGACCTCCTAATTTGACTCTTTGTTTGACTCGTTCAATATTGATTAACGGAGACTCAGTTGAAATATAGTATAAGTAATTTTTATAACCTTGTTTACTAGATTTGCTTAGATAGTCTACTTTTGATTGATGCGACATAACTGTCTCAAAAGCAAACTTCTTCCCTTCATCCAATAGCGTATTCCTTAAAATGTCTGCAATAAAAGCAGCTTCGTAGGAATGCGATGTCTTGTCTGGATTTTTAATTTTATTATCCTCTAAAAACAAGTCGAATGGGAATCCATCCTTTTTTGCTTTTTTGACTATTGAATGCGAACCTATAAGTTTTCTAAATTTCTTGAGTTTGTAATCTTGGATACCAAATTCAGATAAATCTACGAATTGAGTGGTTTTTAAAAGCTTCTCGATTTCGTCAGCATTAATATAAAACCCGATATTATACTTCGCATTTATTTGTTCTAGTATAGTGGATTTCCCTGAGCCATTTGGGCCTCCAAAGACTCTTAGTCTTCTATTTTTTAGATAAGGTGGTCTTTTCTCCAACTTTTACTTTTCGTCTATTATTTTTAATTTTACCAACTACGGATTTTTTGCCCTTTGGACCAACTTTAACAATTTCCTCTCCTTCCATGTAAGTGACAGCAACGGAGCTTTTATGCGACTTAGAAATAGCTTTTTTAGCAGAAGATTTTGCTTCTTTTTCGAGAACTGGATGGTGTTTTCTAGTCTCTTCCAAGTATGTAAGATATTTTTTCTTTTGAGCCATATTATAAAGTTAACAATTATATGAAAATTATAGTTCATTTCTCCTGCTTAAGATAGATTCTACAGTATTTAGTCAAAACATAATATACTGATTGGTGCCTCCAATATGAAGTCTCATGAACGACACAAATAATGTCTTTCTGCAAATCATGTGCTTTGATTCATTAATTTCGATGTTGATGAAAAAGCGCTATGATTTTGTGTGTATTGTCTGCATCATGCTGTATGCGGCGAATATGCTGGGCCAAACCTGCTGCTCAGCTGGGGCGCCCTTAACCTCTACTTTTCAGATTGCACACGAAGATCAAAAGACGATCCAGCTAGAACTAAAATATACCTATCGCAGCATTAATAGGCTCGTAGAGAACAGAGAAGTACTGGTCAATGATCCGCGTACCCGATTGGGGAACAACCTGCTACTCAAGGCAGATTATGCCTTCAATAAAAAAATAGCGGTAAGTCTGGTGCTACCTTATGTGTTTCAGTCTCGAACGACTACCAGTGAATCTCAATCCTCTGTAGGGCTTGGAGACATGCTATTGATAGGGCAATATTCACAAAAGGTAAAAGAAGAATATGCTTTGAGTTATTCGATAGGCGCTAAACTGCCGACAGGAAAAGTAGATCACTTCAATGAACGAGGGATATTTTTGAGTCCAGATATGCAGAGCGGATCTGGCACCTTTGATTTTCTCTTTGGAATCAATCTAGGCAAGAAGCACTTTATAAAGAAAAATGTCTCCTTTAATACCAGTGTATTGTTTAGAAAGAATACGACGAATGCCACGTTTGGAGAGACGAATAATTCTAGTGGCCGCAGCTTTAAATTTGGAGACGAGTTTATTGCGGATATAACATTGGCGCATCAGCAATTGTGGGGCCTATGGTTTGCGAGCCCTTATGTCAATTTGCAATACAGAACCATCCAAGCCAATCGAGAGGAAGGTACTGTGAGTCCCAATAGCGGAGGGCAATGGCTAAGTGCTCAAGCAGGGGTGCAGCTTCGAACAAAAGAAAATTTTAGTTTTAGAATATATGGACAAGTTCCGTTTTTTCAAGCACTCGAAGGATTGCAAATAACTACTGATTATGAATTGGGCGTTTCCCTTTTTCATAATTTGGCCTTAGAAAAAAAGAAATTGCCTTTTGAGTAAAATTGAAATTATAGTATCCTTTTTTTAAAAAAAAAACAAATCAAAAAAATATGAAATTAGGCACCTTGTCATGTATCGTATGTATCCTTGGACTCTTATTATCTAGCTGTGGTGGTGGAGAGCAAGATCGATTTGATCAAGACTGGTTGATACCTTCTGATAGAGTATTCGACGGTGGACCTGGTCAGGACGGAATCCCCTCAGTTGATAGTCCAGAATTTGCTAGTGTATCTGAAATAAATTATTTGTCAGATAGAGCGCTTGTCGTAGGGGTGTTTAGCGATACCGAAGTGAAGGCGTATCCGCATCCCATCTTGGACTGGCATGAAATCGTCAATGATGAGATCGGTGACAAAAGTGTGGCGGTGACCTACTGCCCACTGACAGGGACTGCCATCGGTTGGGATAGAAACGTGAACGGAAGCAAGACTACTTTTGGCGTCAGCGGTAAGCTTTTCCAAACCAACCTCATTCCATTCGATAGAGCTACAGAAAGCTACTGGTCACAGATAAGACTCGACTGTGTCAATGGAGAACTGATCAATACCAGAGTCAATACGAGTCCGGTAGTAGAAACCACTTGGGAAACTTGGAAAGCGATGTATCCCAACAGTAGCGTGATGACTACCAATACAGGATTTAGTAGAAACTATCAGCAATTTCCCTACGGAGATTACAGAACGAATAACGCCAATCTGATTTTCCCAGTTGAGCCTTTAGATCAAAGACTGCCCTCCAAGGAAAGAGTACTCGGTGTATTAGGAGATCAAACCAATAGAGTATATAGCATAGAGCTCTTTGAAACGCCAAGCGTAATTCATGATGTCATGGATGGTCAGGAGATGGTCATCATAGGATCCAAGGAGATGAATTTTATGGTTGCCTACGAAGACAGCAGCATCATTGAAGGGCTAGAGATCAACTTAGATAATCTTCCTACTATCGCAGTGGCTGCCAATGGGAATCAAGTAACCCTCTTTGGACAAGTACTAGATGCCAATGGAAACTTCATTCAAAATCTAAACAATACAGAATCCTTTATCGCCTACTGGTTTTCCTTAGGAGCCTTTTATCCAGGTATAGAAATATATGAATAAATTATACCAATGATAGTTTACAAACAAAAAGGGGCAGCTTCGTAGAAGCTACCCCTTTTTTGATGGAATGATAATTTTCCTGTTTCTCTTTTCTCCATCATTATCCCCCTTCATCTCCTTCATACTCTGTTTTGACCTCTGCAGATTGATATCCTTTTTCTTGAAGGTAACGGCTAAATATTTTGGAATAGCCGTGGGTCACGAAAACGGAAGAGGCTCCACTAGATTCTATGGCAGATAACAAACCCGTCCAATCAGCATGATCACTCAAGACAAATCCTCGATCTACATTTCTCCTTCTGCGCGCACCGCGGATCATCATCCATCCAGAAGCCGCTCCGATAGAAACAGGGCCTAGTTTTTTCATCCATGGATTTCCGGTAGCAGATGGTGGGCAGACTACGATGTTGCCAGCATAGTCTTTCTTTTCTTGATGCTTGTTGATTTTGATAGTGGGAGGTAAAGTGATGCCTTGCTTGCGCAGAATTTGGTTGGTGTTTTCTACAGCGGTGTGCGTGTATATTTTGCCTATGCTCGTATCTAAGCCGTGAAGCAATCTTTGTGCTTTGCCAAGACTATACCCAGTCAATACGGATGTTTTGCCAGCAGCTTGATTCTCTTTCCACCAACTATTGATTTCGTCAAAGACTTCTGCTTGGGGTTTCCATTTATAAACCGGGAGGCCGAAGGTAGACTCCGTGATGTAGGTATGGCATTTTACAGATTCAAAATCTTCAGAGAGGCCATCATTTTCTGTTTTATAATCTCCAGAGACCACCCATATTTCTCCTTTATACTCTACGCGGATCTGTGCAGAACCGATGATGTGCCCGGCAGGGTGGAAAGAAAATTTCACCCCATTGATGGTAGTTACTTCTCCAAAGGCTACAGAGTCAATATTGATCTTGGCACCCAGACGAAATTTGATTACAGGCTTCGCGACATGTGTACACAAGTAGTGCTGCATACCATAGCGCGAGTGGTCTGCGTGCCCATGTGTGATGAGCGCACGCTTCACTCTTCTCCAAGGGTCTATATAGACATCTGCTTGAGGAACGTATAGTCCTTCGTTGGTAAATTGAATGAGCGCGTTAGCTGGATTCATAGTTAATTGTCAATGTGCAATTATCAATGTGCAATTATCAATGTACAATAATCAATGATCTATCTTTAATTTTCAATGTTTCATTCAGGCTGTTCAGAAAAAAATAAAAACATTTTTACTGTTGAGTAAAGTTAATAACGAGCTATCCGAATGTGTGCGAAACCACCAGAACTTGTCCCGACTTCCAGGAGTTCACCATAAGCATCTCCCATTTGTACAAGACACCATAGAAGACTTTGGTGACTTGTATAAGTGAGCTTTGACTTTGGATTACTTTGGTGGTTTCGCCAGCGCTAGCTTAGCTTATGTTATAATAATCGCGAACTACATGAGTAATTTAAAAAAAAATATCATTAAAAATACTGAAACATTTTTTCTGAACACCCTTAATGTTTCATTTTCAATGATTATTCTGGGGTGCAAGGTACGACTATGGATGATTAGTTTTGCTTAGGCAATAGCATTTTTATAATGGCATTCCTAATGACGGAATGCTCTGCTCATTGAGAATTAATTTTTTTTTGCGCTCGGGATAGGAGTGGTATATCTGGTGGTGTAGCCCAATGAAGCGAGTATCTGAGACGGCTACGACGAGAGGAGGAGACTAGCAGATGCTTTAGCTGAAATGGGCTACAGCGACAGATGTAGGAACGGATAGCCCTTTTTAGCGCCCACATAATGCATTCCCATAATATTATGCTTCTCGATATAGAATATGTAAAATCAAGCTTCTATACTCGATTTCCACTTTTTTAGTTCATAACGCATAGTTCATAACTCATTATTCTCTACCTTGCACTCGATTTGGTGTGTTGCCCGATGATGGTGCAATGCTTAAAAGGGAATCCGGTGTGAATCCGGGACAGTCCCCGCTGCTGTAAGCTCCGCTGCCGAGAGGCAAATCTAGCTTTTGCAATAGCCACTATCTCAAAAAATAAGAGGTGGGAAGGCGCAAAAGTGGAGTAAGTCAGAAGACCTGCCAGTGTCACATATTTCATTAGCTTTCGGAGGAAAGGTCTAAGAAACGTTCGATGGAGCCATGCTGTGTTCCATGGATTGTCGATACCTATTGGCAAGCGTTCTCTTGTTTTTCTCCAGATATATTTTATTAATGATGCGGCTAAGTATAGTCTTACTTTTTTGTGTTATCGGATGTTGTCGCCTGATTGGGCAGCAAGATAGCCTGCAGGAGGTATCGGCTGCTGTGACCTTGTCTGGGGTGACGCTTTACGCTCCGTATCAAAAGGTGAGTCCACTTGATGCCGCAGTATCTTGGAGTGCCACGGAGGTCGCCCGTACGAGCTCGATCAATTTATCTGACCTGCTACAACAGTCTAGTTCGATACATGTGAAGAGTTATGGCAGTGGAGGATTGGCGACCATCTCTGTGCGCGGAACGGGCGCGGGCAGATCCGCAACGGTGTGGAATGGAATGCCGCTCATCGGATCTACTCTGGGCTTGTTGGATTACTCCCTACTTAATGCCAATTTGTTTGAGCAGGTACGTTTAGATGTAGGTGGTGACGCGGGACGCTATGGATCGGGATCGATCGGTGGCAATGTATTGCTGGATAATCGGGAGGAGTCTTTGCTGGAGGAGGGATCCGTGATCACCTTGAAGACGGTCTTGGGTTCCTTCGAACGAGTCCAGCAAGGACTGCGATATAATTTGCGTAAAGGGAAATGGTGGGCTACGACGCGTGCTGTCTTTGAAACCGCGCAAGAAGACTTCACCTATCGGATAAGAGAAGATCTGCCTGAGAAAACCAATACCAATGCCGCTCGAAAACAACTGTCACTGTTGCAGTCTCTGGGCTATAGAATAAACACTAAAAACGAAATTGCACTGCATCTTTGGGCGCAAGATAACACGCGGGAAATACCTCCGACTACGGTACAAAACAGAAGTGAGGCAGAGGTGCTTGACAAAACTTTGCGCGCACAAGCCATCTGGAAAAGTGAACTAAATGAGTCGCTGGATGTGAAGACTATTGCGGCATTCTCGTACAATCAAAATTTGTTTAATGATTCGCTCAATCTAGTGTTTGGAGACAATGCTTTTACACAGACCTATTTTAAAAGTGAAGTCAGTCGTGGGCTCAAGAATGGTGTATGGCATGCGGGCATCAGTAATCGCCACACCCAAGCGAGGACAGAAAACTATACCGTTGGACAATCGCAGAATCAATTGGCTTTTTTCTTTGACTACAGCTCCAATTGGAGAGGGCTAGATATTTATGCTAGCGTAAGAGAGGAATTGTTAAATGCCTCACTGAATCCGCTCAGTGGAAAAATAGCGCTGGGATATTCTTTTGGTCCTCGCTGGTCCGTGGAGGCATCAGTCAATAAGCATTTTCGCACACCGGCGCTCAATGATTTGTATTGGGCACCTGGAGGAGACGCTGCTCTACAGGCAGAACAAGGTTGGAGTCAAGAGTTGACCTTGAAGTACGAGAAAACGGAGCAATGGAATACAGGTTTGAATGTCTACAATCATCACATCAAGAATTGGATTCAGTGGGGCTTACTAGATGGAGAAAACTTTTTCTCTGCACTTAATCTGCCCGAGGTTTGGTCAAGAGGTATAGAGGGTTTTGTCAATTGGAATCAAAGCTTAGGGGAGCATCAATGGGGCACGCAGCTGTCGTATAATTACAATTTAGCCACCTACGAATTTGATTTGCGCAGCCCGAGTATTGCATTTGGAGAGCAAGCATATTATACGCCAGTGCACCAAGCGGTGGCAAATGTGAAATATGCGTACAGAAATTTTTCAATCAACTATATGCACAGGTATCAATCAGGGGTCAGTACCATCCTGGATCCTCTAGATGGCTTTCACTTAGGAAGCTGTTCGGTGCGCTACCAGATGCAAAATGTGAATGTATTTTTAGATATAAATAATATTTGGGACACCAACTACCGAGTCATAGAAAGACGCCCTATGCCGGGAAGAAATTTTGCCATTGGCGTCAATTTTAAATTGGTGAATACCAAGAAAGAAAATGGATACAAATAAAGAATTATGAAAAAACTTTTACCTATTGCCTTAATGCTTTTGGCCACCTCATTTTTGACTGGACAAACTGTTGCGGATTTTGAAAATTTTGGACTTGCTGCAGGAGAATTCATTAATAATGATACCACCGGTGCTGGTTTTGCTACCGAATGCCTTAGCCTGCCGAACGACTTTAACGAGAATTACCAAAGCTGGTCTGGTTGGGCTATCTCTGCCAATACAGACGTGACCACACCTGGCTTTACCAATGATTTGAGTTCCATATCCGGAGCGGGGTTTGATAATTCAACTTCCTATGCCGTTGCATTTTCTCCAGGAGAGAATGTTATCCGAACCACGCCAGATGCTTCTGGATATGCGCCGGCTATTGTTTATGATGGGATGTACGTCAATAACAATACTTTCGCTTTCTTGAGTATGCGTGACGGCGATGCTTTTGCCAAGCGATTTGGGGGGGAGACTGGCGAAGACCCTGATTTTTTCTCTATTGTTTTCAAGCCTATTACCATTGGAATTACCAGAACAGATTCAGTAGAATTTTTTTTGGCAGATTTTCGATTTGAGAATCCTGATGAAGATTATATATTAGATGAATGGACTTGGGTCGATTTGAGTAGTCTAGGTGTGATGGATGAATTGTCAATCACGATGCGCTCCTCTGATGTAGGAGAATTTGGAATCAATACACCGCTGTACTTTTGTATGGACAATGTGATTACTAGTAAGTCTCCCAGAGCTTCTACTGTAGAACTAAATCTTGACTTTGATATTTATCCAACCCTAGTGGACAATAGCTTAACACTTGATTTAGAAAAAGCAGGAGATTCAGAAATTAATATTTTTTCCCTCAATGGCGCTCTAAAGCAGAGACACGCAAGCTTTAGTCAGCATATTCAATTGGAAGTAGGAGCATTGGAAGCAGGATTTTATTTTATACAAATCATACAGGATGGGGAATATGGATTGCAAAAATTCGTAAAGAAATAGACGAGAGGCGACGGTTTGGACTTGCTACACGTTGTAATTAAGATTCACAAAAGTGTTGGTATGTCATCTAGCAGATTGCATTTATTTTGTCAAGAAACGAATCTGTTGGGGAGTGGAAATTTTACAGCTAAAAATTAGGTTGGTTTTATTTGCATCCATATCCCACTTAGGTCGTGCTGACATTATAACTAAAATAAAAAATACTCCTGTTTGCTCAACAAGTATTAAAGCGTTGGAGATGGATGAAAATCTAACTCTCATTGATGAAAACTATACTATTGACCTTAATTCAGGAGAAAAAGCTGTGGCGAGATTAATGTTCTTAGATGGAGTTAATCTTTGCCCAGCTCTTTAAGTCGGCTTTTTCTTGCTTTACTTGAGCTCGTCAAAAGCTCCAATCTTTGTCCCAGGTATCAATTACATCGATATAAAACCTAAATCCCGAATCAGCAGCGGTGAAACTAGAGTTGGATACCACGCCATATATTCCTAAGCGTAATCTCCTTCTCGCACCTAATTTAAAAGTTCGTTCAATACCAGCAAACAATTCCTCATGGCGTACCTTTGCATCTTGTACCCAGAGGATTCCTCCCCCCGCTACAGCTTGAATTCTCAATTTTTTTACAAATGGAATATTATTGACTAGTGCGCCATTAAAGTGATGTACGTAGTGGGCTTCAAAAAAAGTATTTACGGTAGTAAGCGCAGTATCTAAAAGATTGAAATTGAACAATGGGTCTTCAATCCAAAACCTATTAGATTGGTTAAATCGCTTTACATCAATAAATGTTACTTTTTTGGTGTTAATAAACTTTCCGAGCTTTACGTTATACTTAGATGTGCCAAAAATGCCTAAAGTCAGGTCGTGATCTATTTCTAGCTCTAGACGATCAAAGTCCACATCACTTTTAAATATATTGTTCCAGCCTTTCACATGAGTTAAGAGAAAAGTAGGATACTTGCTACCTAAAACAACCTTTCGACTAGGTTCTGTCATGAATCTTTGTTGAGGAGTGTAGCTCAAAACCGTTCGCGTTAGCAGTGCGCGAAATGGTTCAAACTCTACTGACGGAATATCCCCAACGACTTCTGATATAAAGGTAGGTGAATTGAATTGTCGTGCCGAAGATCGATTGTTATAGCGTACATTGGTTCGTAAGTACAAGCCATTTAAGATTTCGAATCTATGTCGAATAGCAAGTCCTTCGTTAAGAAAATAATTGGATGAGCGGAGCTGATTTATTATGGCATCGTTAAAGTTTAAAGACTGAAAATCTCTGGATAGTTCTAATTCTATATCAGCCACTTTATGTGGATCGTATCTCATCCAATAGCGATACCTTCCTTGGATGTCTTCATTAGAAAACCCATAAGTGGCTCTAAAAGATGTGTTGACCATGCGCCCGCTTTCAAACCTTCTAAAGTACGTTACAAATGGCCCTGCTCTCCATCCACCAACTATTTTAAAATCTAATAAAGAGGGAAGTGGGCCTATCCATAAAGAGCTTTTCTTGCGATGATTTCTAAAGCCAACGCCATTCCAAACCAAATCTAGAAGTTCTACCTTGTTGAAGTCTGCTTCTAAAGAATCAAGATATACATCACTGGTTATCCAAGCTTGTACACTATCTTGATAGGCTACTAGTTTCTCTTGCTTGTCCGTTAATGGCTCTGCACGATTAGTTTCCCAGTAGGTACTATCTCTTTCTAGTGCTTCTTTTGTCAAAACTGAAACCTCATTTCCAAAAAACTTGGGAGCGTAGTCTACGTCTTTCTTGAAATCTTCGATGGTAATCAAAGTGCTGCCAACAAAATTTTTGCTGCGCCCCAATTTTGTTTCGTAGTCAAACTCTTGTCGATCTATGATCCATACATCATCATTCAGCGTATAGGATTGCTTGATGCGAAATTGGTCATAGAATTTAGAAGCTCCTTTGTGTAGCTTTAGGTCAAGGCTGCGAATATTCCATAGCCCCTCATTGATATATATCAAACCAGAAACTGTTGCATTTCCTTTTTTACGAGGGATGACTTTTATCTTGTAGACAAGCTGTCCATCCTCTTCGATTGTTGTTTCGATTAGTTTGTATTTGTATGACAGTATCGCAGTATTGCTGATCGGGGAGATTACCGGGATATCCGAAATGTCTCTCAGCTTGACAAGGTTTTTGTAAAAAGAAAAATTCACATTGGATAGTGTAGGTATAAATAAAGATTCCTTTCGTCCATAGACGGAAAAAGCATTTCTTATTTCTTTGTAGTTATTGGGCGCTTGATGATGCATAGTGAGTTGCATTTCCACCATGTTTATTCTATTCATTTCCTCATCCAACTTACGCTGCATTTCTTCAAAGGGGTCGATAGGCGATCCGTCTTTATTAACAGTTTTTTCTTCTTCAATGGTCTTTTCCTTTTTCTTCTTTTTAGTGATGTCGAGTTTTTCATAACTCCTCAGGTAGATTTCACTTGTGGAGCTGGAGACCGGATTGATATATTTATCTTTATTATCTATTACCTTTTTGATGATGCCAAAAGCTGGATCTCTTTTTTGCGCCTTGACGACGACCTCATTCATATCTATAGAGGAGGTGGCAAGGACAGCATAAATTTTGAAATCTACAGGTTCACGGAGTATGGCACTCACGTTTTTGGGTTCGTATCCCATGGCGGAGACTACTACACTGTATTCTCCCTCAGCGACTAAGGATAGGAAGAATTTTCCTTCAAAGTCACAAGAAGTACCCGAGGATAATTCTTTCACAAATATATTCGCGTACGGGATGGGTTCCCCGTTTTCGTCAGTCACTGTACCAGATAGACTTTGTCCAAGCAGATTGCCTGAGCATACGCATAGTAGAAGTACAAAAGTTAATAAGAGTGGACGCACGCGTGTAGTGTGAATTTAATTTTGATACCTAATAAACTCGAAATTAAGAGCTTTATTTTAATTAAAACGCAGATAAATCTTATTGGATACCCAATATAAGCTTATTTAACATAGCGACTCATTTTTCTATACCAAAGTGTCTGATATCTCGATTAGGGTTTGTCATTGCGCCTAATTTTTAGGAGGTGCCCTCGACACCATGATTCTGCACTGCGAAAAGCAATGCAGAATCATGGTGTCGAGGTCGAGCTTTCCATGGGTCCGCTTTGCTCCCGTCCCTTCCTTCCATTTCATTTCAGGCGGGACTGCTCCTTTCGTCGCACCATTCCTATCTCTCACCCATTTGATGTGACTCTTTGGGCAGTTTTTATGCTATTTTAGATTGGCTGCTGCAAATAATCACAAAAAATATCATGTGTACTGCAGTCTTTTTGAATACAGTTTTCAAGACCTACAATAATAAAAATATAGCTATATTAGAGCCCTACGTCAAAACAAAGAAACCACATATGAAAATTGTCAATCTCCCACTGATTGTAATCATTGCTATCAGTAGTTTAATTTACAATTGTGAATCCGATCAAGGCTCAGATAGTAGCTCAAGCGGTACACAAGTAGAATACGAAAGAGCCCACTCTCCGTGGGTATTCAGATCTGTTTTAGATAGTATACCTAGAATGCTTACCCTCGCGCTTCATGATAAAATGTGGGCATCCTATTCTACAGAAGAAGGAAGACTGTACAAAGTATGGAAAGGCTTTGTGAATTTTGATGGGGCAGTATATAATACCGTACATGGCCCACAACCTAATACGATCGGAGATGCCTATATTTCAAATCCTATCACCAATCCATGGTTCATCCAAAAAGGAGATAAAAAAGAAATACCAGAAATAAAATACAAAGGACACCAATTCAAAAATGGGCAAGCTACGTTGATGTATGATTTAGTATCTACCGACGGTAAGTCTATTCGAGTTACGGAGACACCAGAATATATCGCAAATGAGAAAAGTGATAATGGTTTCGAGAGAACGTTTACGGTAGAGAACGAGTACAGTGATATGCAGGTAGGTTTATTTATGAATTTGTATTCAATCGCCGAGATGAAAAATGAAAAAGGAGAGTTTATCAGTTTCGAATGCAACAGTAAATTTACTATTGAGAACGAGACCCCTATTAAAGACGGAAAACTAAGCGCTGTTAATGTAGAAGGTACCTTACTATTGCACAATGACCAACCAACGTTGATGAGAACATACTTTGTAGCCAAACCTCTTATCAAAAATAAAAATAAACTAGAGGACGAAAGTGTACTAGAAAAACCTGCAGGATACAAACTCATCGCTAGAAATGATTGCAAGAGTTGTCACAATACTTATCGAAAGACCATTGGACCGTCCTATGAGAAAATCGCTCAGCGATATCCAAATACCCCCGAAAATATCGAAATGCTCACAAAAAAGGTAAAGCTTGGTGGGATGGGCGTTTGGGGGCAGGTCATGATGAATGCTCACCCAAATGTACCTACCGTAGACATAAAGGAAATGGTGACTTATATCATGTCCTTGGATGCTGACTTAGAAAAGAACTATGCAGAAATAGAAAAAGCGAAAAAAGAAATGCCACTCTTGGATGGTGTCAAAAATCCTAAAGACGGAGATTACCTACCAGGGGTAAATGTAAAGGTGCTAAGAATACCGGAGTCAGTCTCAAAACTAGATGATATTAATTTTAAAAAGAAGCCACAATACGAAGGTATAGTTTCCCGAGTGGATGCATTAGAAGGGGACTTGCATTGGGCAGGCGACTGGTTCGCAATGGAGTATTCGGGCTATATTAATATTCCAAAAGATAACAACTATGTGTTTAGATTGATTAGTGATGATGGCTCTAGATTGTATATAGATGATCAATTGGCTATTGATAATGATGGTTTTCATGGAGCGGAAGCTAGAGACGGAGAATTGGCTCTCAAAAAAGGACTTCACCCGTTTAAAGTACAATTTTTTCAAGGAAGTGGTGGGATGAGCGTGCAATTGCAATGGAATTCTTTTGATAATACGCTCTTTGGTTCTATACCTGGCAGTGCTTTTTCTCATCATAAAGTAGATCATGCTCCAGGTGCTAAGGCCAAGGCACCGCCCTTAGATTCTAAAACCAAGATCGCAGGGGATGGATATCCATTGGAGACCGTACATCCTAGTTTTGATCTCTCAACCGCTAGGCCAAGTACATTTTTGCCCAAAGTAGCAGGTTTAGATTTTAAAACAGATGGGACTTTAGTAGTGAGTACTTGGGATGCTGGAGGCGAAGTCCATATCATAGAGAATGCGAGTTCTGGAGATGCCAGCAAGATGAGAGTAAAAACTATCGCCTCAGGCCTAGCGGAACCATTAGGCCTCAAAGTAGTCAACGATGAAATTTATGTGCTTCAAAAGCAAGAACTCACGAAGTTGATCGATAATGATGGAGATGAGATTATTGACGAATATCAGACCATCAATAACGATTGGGAGGTATCTTCTAACTTCCATGAGTTTGCATTCGGACTAGTAGAAAAAGACGGTTGGTTATATGGCAATCTCGCGATTGGTATTTTGCCAGGTGGTGCAAGTGCGCCCAATCAACCGCCACAGAGGGGTTCTGTATTTAGGGTGGAACTCGCTAGTGGTGACATTGAATATATAGCCAATGGCCTACGTACCCCTAACGGAATTGGAATCGGAACAGATGATGAAATATTTGTGGCAGATAATCAGGGAGACTGGTTGCCTGCTTCTAAAATAGTGCATGTACAGAAGGATGCTTGGTTTGGTTCCCGAGCTGTAGATTTTGAAGGAACTAAAAATAAAAAAGAAACTTTGCCAGTGGTATGGCTACCACAGAACGAGATAGGAAATTCTCCTTCGCAAATCACCTACCTCAAAGACGGACCATATAAAGGACAAATGGTGCATGGAGAGGTGACACATGGAGGTCTCAAAAGAGTATTCACCGAAAAGGTAAATGGATTTTATCAAGGAGTAGTATTTAGGTTTATTCAAGGCTTAGAAGCTGGAATTAATCGTATTGCTTACGGTCCTGATGGCGCACTGTATACTGGAGGTGTTGGGTCTACTGGAAACTGGGGGCAAACAGGCAAGAACTGGTACGGTCTCCAAAAGCTTAAATACAATGGAAAGCCTACCTTTGAGATGCTTGCTATTCGCGCTATGAGTGATGGTGTGGAGATAGAGTTTACAGAACCTTTGCGTCCAGGAGATGGTTTAGACAAATCGATTTATACAGTGAAGCAATGGCGATATAAACCGACCGCTAATTATGGTGGCCCTAAGCTAGATGAACAAACTCTTAAGGTCAAAGAAATCAGCATCTCGCCTAATAGAAAAAGAGTATTTCTACAATTAGAGGGTATGAAAGAAAATCATGTCGTATATCTGCATCTCAATGAATACCTCATTTCGGAAGGTGGCTTGTCACTTCTGAGTCCAGAGGCCTGGTATACTATGAATCAAATCCCAGAAAGTAAACCAGGCGTGCTCAATCCAAAATTGTTGGCTAGTACAGCAGTGGCCGGGCAATTGACAGAGGCACAAATGGCAGTTGGCTGGAAGTCATTATTTGATGGTAAAACGACTACTGGTTGGAGAAACTATAGAAAAGAAACGATTGGTAAAAGCTGGAAAGTAGAAGACGGCGCGTTGACTTTAGTTTCTACCCAAAAGCCAGATGGGACTTGGCAAGCAGAAGACGGCGGAGACATTATTTATGACCAAGAGTATGAAAATTTTGAACTAGAGCTAGAATGGAAAGTGGGTGCTTGTGGTAATAGCGGAATTATTTATCTTGTTGAGGAATCAGAGAAGTATGATTATCCTTGGATGACTGGTCCGGAGATGCAAATCTTGGATAACACCTGTCACCCAGATGCAAAAATAGAAAAGCATCGCGCGGGAGACCTGTATGATATTCAAGCTTGTAGTGTAGAAGTAGTCAAGCCAGCAGGATCGTGGAACAAAGCAAGAATTGTGATGAAAGATGGAACCGTCCAGCACTGGTTAAACGGACATAAAGTGGTCGAGGAAGAATTATTTACAGAGGCCTGGGCAGAGAAGTTGAAGAGCACCAAATGGAAAGATTACCCAGATTTTGGAACCAAGAAGAAAGGAAAAATCACGCTCCAAGATCACGGCGATAGAGTATGGTTTAAGAATATAAGGATCAGGGAACTGTAGATTTTTGATGTATAGTTGATGGAAATATTTCAGTGTTAAAATATAATTATGGGATTAGCAATACGGGTGCAATTAAGTGCCATGATGTTTTTGGAGTTTTTTATTTGGGGAGCATGGTTTGTGACCATGGGAACTTTTTTAGGAGTAGGACTAGGCGCTTCAGGCGCCGATATTGGTGCTGCCTACGAAACACAATCGTGGGGAGCGATAGTAGCGCCCTTTATCATAGGTCTAATTGCGGATCGATTTTTTGATGCGCGAATTATCTTAGGTATTATACATCTCATGGGTGCGGTGCTCTTATACTTAGCGGCTAAGGCGGCTAATTTTGGAGGATTTTATCCCTATATCCTAGGGTATATGTTGGTGTACATGCCGACCTTGGCCTTGGTCAATTCCATTTCCTTCAATCAAATGAAGGATCCTTCTAAGGAATTTCCTTCGATCAGAGTATGGGGGACTGTAGGCTGGATAGTAGCTGGTTTGATGATCGGTTTTCTGGCATGGGAATCTCAAAACATGCTTCAAAATACTTTTTTTATGGCCTCAGCGGCTTCTGGTATACTTGGCGTATTTAGTTTTCTTTTACCTAAGACACCACCAAAATCTAAAGGCGAAAGCGCTAGTATCCGTGATATACTTGGATTGGACGCCTTAGCTTTGTTGAAGGATACCAATTACCTTATTTTCTTTATTGCCTCCATTTTGATATGTATTCCTTTAGCCTTTTATTATTCTAGTGCCAATCTGTTTTTAAACGAATTTGGGACTATAGAAAATGTGGCAGGCATCATGACCCTAGGTCAGGTGTCAGAGGTGGGCTTCATGTTACTGTTGCCCTTATTTTTGAAAAAGTTTGGTATCAAAACGACGCTACTTGTAGGTATGCTCGCATGGGTAGGAAGATATTTATTATTTGCGTTTGGAGGCGATAGTGGCTTAGGTTATACGATGCTTTTGTCGGGTATTATTTTGCATGGTATCTGTTATGATTTCTTTTTCGTCTCGGGACAAATTTATACAGACTATAAAGCTGGACCTAAAATCAAAAACGCTGCGCAAGGGCTGATTACCTTGGCAACGTATGGCCTAGGGATGCTGATCGGTTTTAGAATAGGCGGAATGATAGTAGATAACTATGCTCTAACTGGTGGAGGACATGAATGGAGTACGATTTGGATTATACCTGCATGTATTGCAGGTGCAGTGGCTTTGCTGTATTTGGTAGCCTTCAAAAATGAAAAAATTGAATTGGGCTAAGTCGATGCCTATTAAATGTTGAGCGAATAAAAAGAAGAAATGAGAAAGATAAGAATGGGCATGGTTGGAGGAGGAAGAGGAGCCTTCATCGGAGCAGTACATCGTATGGCTGCTGCCTTAGATGGTCAGATAGAATTGGTCTGTGGTGCCTTTAGCAGCAATCCTAAAAAGTCTAAATTATCTGGTAAGGATTTTTACTTACCAGCCAATAGAGTATACAAGAACTTTGAGGAAATGATTCTCAAGGAGAAAGAACTGCCTGAAGGCGAACGCATGGACTTTGTCTCTATCGTGACGCCTAATCATATGCACTATCCACCTGCAAAGATGGCGCTGGAAAATGGATTTCATGTAGTCTGTGATAAACCCCTTTGTTTTGATCTAAAGGAAGCCAAGTCTCTTGTAAAGCTTGTGAAGAAGTCGGGACTTATCTTTGCCTTGACACACAACTATACGGGCTACCCATTGGTGAAGCATGCTAGAGAACTGGTGCAGAAAAATAAACTGGGCAAAATCAGAAAAGTAGTAGTGGAGTATCCACAAGGTTGGTTGTCTACCTTCTTAGAAAAGACAGACCAAAAGCAAGCTGCGTGGCGCACTGACCCTAAGCGCTCAGGTATAGCTGGTGCCATGGGAGATATAGGAACGCACGCTGAAAATCTGGCAGAATATATCACTGGTTTGAAAATCACGGCGCTCTGTGCAGATCTTACGGCATTTGTGCCGGGTAGACAACTAGACGATGACGGTTCAGTCTTGCTAAAGTTTGATAATGGGGCTAGAGGTGTATTGATGGCCAGTCAGATTAGCGCTGGAGAGGAAAATGATCTTCGTATCAGAGTATATGGCGAAAAGGGAGGCCTTGATTGGTCTCAAATGGAGCCCAACACAATGTGGCTAAAGTGGCTAGATAAGCCCACTGAAAAGATTCGCATCGGTGTGGGGGCTCAATCTGAGCATGTATTGAATCATACTAGAGTCCCAGCGGGACATCCAGAAGGCTATCTGGAAGCATTTGCCAATATTTATCGTAATTTTGCACACTGTGTACAAGCTCATCAAAAAGGTAAAAAGCCAAAGAAGAGCTTTACAGATTTTCCGACCGTGGAGGATGGCCTCCGAGGGATGGAGTTTATTTATAAAGTAGTCGCTTCTTCTAAGTCAAAGTCGAAGTGGACAAAATGGTAATCAAAATGCAGTATATCAGATCAATTACTTTTCTTTTTATTAGCCTGGCTTGTATGTGGAGCTGCGCAGGAGATGCTGCGGCAACGAAATCAGCTGAAAATACAGAATCTAAATATACAAAGACAATTGCACCAAGTGAATTTTTGGCGGCATACGAGGCTAGTCCTGGTGCTCTATTGATAGATGTGCGTACCAGGAAGGAGTTTCAAGGGGGGACGATTTCGCCTAATGCGATTAATGTAGATTATCATTCAAAAACCTTCGTGACCGATATCCTTGAACACGATAGATCTGAACCTATATTTATATACTGTTTTAGTGGGGGAAGAT
This sequence comes from uncultured Saprospiraceae bacterium, assembly GCA_937923345.1. GTDB lineage: Bacteria > Bacteroidota > Bacteroidia > Chitinophagales > Saprospiraceae > JALZVN01. The sequence continues at coordinate 957 of CAKZVJ010000211.1, read as the reverse complement.
CCTCCAAAGCAGCTTACAAAATGCGTCAATTGGGATTTGACCGCATCTATGAAATGAAAGGGGGCTATCAACAATGGGAGAAAGAAAATAAAAAGTAGTTTAAGCCCCTTTTCTCAGATTTCCTACCATACCATTTTGCTAGAATTTGTTACCCGCTTAGCAAGCAAAATTTAGCTTTTTTGGGCTAGCGCTGTGCAGTGGTGAGCGATATTTTCATCGCTCAGACCGATAGGGCCGAACGAGCAGTGAGCCACGAAACATAGCGACCCGTATAGTCGACGATAGAAGACTAAACGGGTAGCCCCCTGACGGATATGCATTCCTAGTTTATTACTCAAAAGTTGGATTAAACAATCTTATTTAATTCATGTTATAGTTTTTTAATCCAAAAAGAATGTCAAAAAAGGTAGTGGTTATTGGTTCTGGTTTCTCTGGCTTGTCGGCTGCTTGCTTTCTAGCTAAGCAAGGCTATGATGTAACGGTCTTAGAAAAAAATGACAGTATCGGTGGAAGAGCGCGTAAGTTTTCTGCAGAGGGATTTACCTTTGATATGGGGCCTAGTTGGTATTGGATGCCAGAGGTTTTTGAGAATTTCTTCAATGCATTCGGTAAAAAGGTCAGCGACTATTATGAGTTGGTTCGCTTAGACCCTTCTTATAAGATATATTTTTCTGAATCAGATATCATGGATGTTCCTGCCAAACAGCAGGATTTGTATGATATGTTTGAGCAATATGAAAAGGGCTCGTCACAAAAGTTAGATACCTTTCTTAATGAAGCGGCCTATAAATATAAAGTAGGCATGGAGGAGTTTGTCTACAAGCCTGGCCACAATTTGATGGAGTTTGCAGATACTAGAGTGCTATCTAGTTTGTTCAAATTGCAAATGTTTTCGTCGATTTCTAAGACGATAAGAAGCAATTTTAAAAATGATAAGTTAAGGCAGCTGCTTGAGTT